>CALGHE010000024.1 GCA_937915765.1 uncultured Bacteroidales bacterium
GTTGATGGTGAAGTACGAGCCCTCCTCGATGTACTCCTCTATCTGCGCGAGCTTCCTGCTCGTGTCAACCATGTAATGCTGGGCAGGGTTGCAGCTGCCGGTGGTGTTGAATCGCTTCTTCATGTAAAATTCATTTTCCGCAAAGATAATGATTTTTTTGATTGGACAGATGCAGCAGCACAAAGCAGTCGTGCTCCTTTATTCCAAAACGAAAGCAAATTACACTAAGCACCTGAAAATCTTGAACTTTGCAATAAATCTTTGAAAGACAGGTTAATCAGAAATAGCAACAACGCATATATCCGTAATATAATTGCCTAAAAAATCACTCGTAATAAAAGAAACATTAATAAAATCCAACAAAAAAAGTTATATTTGCGTTTAGGATTAAAACAACAGATGCCATGGAAATACGCTTTCCCTTAAAAATTTTTCCGCATACAGGTTTTGTTTTTAATAAAACGAGTCTGTTATCAATTTTAGTGTGCTTTTTTTGCGGCGAACTCAGTGCCAGAAGCTGGAAGGTTTCAGAATTGAACATAAAGATAGACAAATCTTGGATTCCGGGCGATTTTCACGACGGGGCTGCGACTGTTGACGTGTTCGACGCAGAGAAGTCCGAATATAGGCGCGGCTACATAAACATGGGCGGCGAATGGATAGTTGAACCTAAATTCATGCCATTCAAGCGCACAGGCTCTTTAGATATAAACGGTGATTTCCACGACGGAATGGCGCTCGTGCTGCTGAACACAGACAAACAGAACGACGCATGGAGCTACATAGACTTGTCCGGCAAAATGCTCAGCGACACATTCAGCGGCGCTCTGCCCTTTCAAAACGGTTACGCCGTAGTAATCAACAACGAGAAGCACGGACACATAAACAAGAAAGGAGAATACTTTGACAACAAAACAATAATCCGCCATAACCCGAAAAGCAACGGTTACAAGATATTCCGCACGAAAAAATACAGAAGCAGGTGCGGCTACATCAATCCGGTGATACACGACACTATTCCGCCCCGCTATCTGAACTGCGGCAAATTCCACAACGGACTTGCAAAAGTGAACGATGACAAAGGTTGGCACTTCATCAATTCGGCTGGACGAAAAGTCGTTATAGAAAAGAAAGGCTTTAACATAGACCATTTTGAGAACGGCTTTGCTGTAATCACAAACCTGAAAAGTAAAAAGATGGGGCTTGTGGACAGATGGGGGCGCTCTGTTCTGCCCGTCGAATTTGAATATGTGGGAGATGTGTCTGACAACATGATTGTTCTTACAAAAAAGAACGGAATTTACAAATACATGGAGATAACCAGCGGAAGGTAAGCCATAGGAATCAAAGAAGAGCGACAAATACAAAATCAGCCGCTCTTCCTTTTATCATACTACAATGTATCTTATTTTTTACACCAAAGCACGAATCAAAGATTCCTTGTCGCCAGGAAGCAGATCCATAGGAGCAATTTCAGGCATAGCGTAACAGCCTGGACGCTGCTTAACAGCAGCTCTTGCGCACGAAGTCATAATCTGAGCCGTAAGAGCCGGATTATTAATCTTCATGGTAAACTCGAACAACTGGTTCTGAGTCTTTCCTGAAACACCCTTACGTTCGATAAGCACACCATGTCCCATATCCTGAAGCGCATCTACGCTCTCAACCGCCATAACGTGTGTTTCATCATGCGAGAAATAAGAGTCTGTCTTTATTTCGTTAGCCACATCATCCAGCTTAGCGCCATCTTCCAGCTCCACATAAACCATACGGCGATGCACGCCTGTTCCTGTAGGGATAGTCATTGAAAGCGCATTCTTCACACCCTTCTTAGAGCGAGCCACAACAGAGTGCCCCATGCTCATGCCCGGACCAAAATTCGTATAAGTCAGACCTTTAGGAGCCATAGCCAAAAGCAGAGTTCTGATAACAGAGTCAGAACCCGGGTCCCAGCCTGCAGATATCACAGAAGCCACATTATTCTTCTTGCACTCTGCGTCAAGCATTTCGTGCAACTCCCAAAGAGCATCTCCATGAATATCAAAACTATCCACAGTGCAGATGCCTTTGTTCACTATAGCCTTAGCCATTTCAGGCACACTACGAGACGGTCCGCAAAGGATAGCGACATCCACCTTGCCCAATTCCACGATATCAGAAACAATCTTCACGCCAGCAAGTTCAGCCGGAGCCGGACCTGAAACAGAACGCCTCACAACACCAGCCAGTTCCATATCCTGCGCGGTCTGCACAGCCTCAACCGCAAATTTTCCTATATTGCCATAGCCAACAACAGCCACTTTAATTTTATCCATAATCTTATATCTTTTAAATGTTACGTCCTTACAAAAAATCCCCGAAGCTAATTTAACGACGGGGATTTTCAATATTATACGATTAAAATTTATACCAAACCTTGAGCCATCATAGCATCTGCAACCTTAACGAAGCCAGCGATATTAGCTCCGTTAACGTAGTTAACAGTTCCGTCCTCTTCAGTACCGTACTTAACGCAGTTATCGTGGATATTCTTCATGATAGACTTCAACTTAGAGTCAACCTCTTCTGAAGTCCAAGAGATACGGCCTGAGTTCTGGCACATTTCAAGACCTGAAGTAGCCACACCACCAGCATTAGAAGCCTTTCCAGGAGCGTAAAGAATCTTAGCAGCGATGAATGCGTTAACAGCACCGATAGTAGAAGGCATGTTAGCACCCTCTGCCACACAGATTACACCGTTGTCAAGCAATGCCTTAGCATCGTCTTCGTCCAATTCATTCTGAGTAGCGCAAGGCATAGCGACATCAAACTTAGCCAACTTCCAAGGGCGAGCGCCGTCGAAATACTTAGCAGAAGGATATTTGTCAGCATACTCCTTGATACGTCCGCGCTTAACATTCTTCAATTCGAAGATGAACGCCAACTTTTCAGCATCGATACCGTCCGGATCGTAGATTGCACCATTTGAGTCAGAAAGAGTCACAACCTTAGCTCCGAGCTGAGTACACTTTTCGACAGCGTACTGAGCAACATTACCAGAACCAGAGATAGCGACAGTCTTGCCCTTCAAAGAGTCGCCCTTAGTTTCGAGCATATACTGAGCAAAGTAAGTTGTACCGTAACCAGTAGCTTCAGGACGGATCAACGAACCTCCGAAAGAAAGACCCTTACCAGTGAACACACCAGTAAACTCGTTCTTCAATCTCTTATACTGACCGAACATGAAACCAACTTCACGAGCACCAGTACCGATGTCACCTGCAGGAACGTCAGTGTCAGGACCGATGTGACGGTACAATTCAGTGATGAAGCTTTGGCAGAAACGCATGATTTCATTGTCAGACTTGCCTTTAGGGTCGAAGTCAGAACCACCCTTACCGCCACCCATAGGAAGAGTAGTCAAAGAGTTCTTCAAAACCTGTTCAAAAGCCAAGAACTTCAAAGTGCTCAAATTAACAGAAGGATGCAAACGGATACCGCCTTTGTAAGGACCGATAGCGCTGTTCATCTGCACACGGTAACCACGGTTGATCTGGAATTCGCCCTTGTCGTCAATCCAAGGAATACGGAAGATGATAACTCTTTCCGGCTCAGTCATTCTTTCAAGAATCTTAGCAGCCTTGTACTTTGGATTCTTTTCGATGAAAGGCATAAGAGAAGAAACTACTTCCTCTACTGCTTGGTGAAACAATGTTTCTCCTGGGTTCTTTGCAACCACCCAGTCCATGAATTCTTTTACATTTGCATTCATACGTCAAAATATATAAAATTGTTATTAATATACATCTCCTTGCAATCAAAAAACGCCTCCCTAATCTGACAAAACGAAACTTTTACCGCACTATTTTGCCCCACCTATCACAAATCCTTTTGATTACGACGCAAAATTAATAAAAATTTAAATAACTCGTATTATTTTGTAAGATAAATATTGACTAAAAACACATCTATTTTTAAATTGCGATATTTTTAGTGTGAAAACTTACGATTTATTCGTCATAAACCTTATTTTACAACAAATCAAAACCATTGAATATTTACAAAAAGTTAAAATCTCTCCTTTTCATTATTATTTTTATCAAATTGATTAAATTTGCACGTCAAAAACATCATAATGTAAACAAAAATCGCAAATATTCCTTTTAGATTAAAATATTACATTATTTTTGCATAAATTTACAATCATCATTAATTCTATACGCTTATGGCTCTAATCAATGAGGATTATCTGAAACTTCCGGAGAATTATCTTTTTTCTGAAATAAATAAAAAGATAAACATCTTCAAGGCTATGCGTCCAAACTCCAAGGTCATCCACCTCGACGCGGGCGACTCGTCCGCCATTCTGAAAGGCAAAGTAGCAAAAGCTCTGCACCGCTCTGTCGATGAGCTGACCGACAAAAGCGGCGATTCTCTTCTTTCTGACATCGGCGAACTTAAAAAGTCCCTCATAAGCAAAATCCTTAAAACCGACTACGAGGCTCGTGGCGTAAGGTTGTCGCACGACGAAATCTTCCTGAGCGACAATGCGAAAAACACTGCCGAAGACATTAACGAAATAATAAGCCGGGACAATATCGTCGGGATACTGGACCCGAATTATCCTGCCTACATATATTCTAACGTGATGAACGGACGTGCCGGCGAGAAGATGAACGACGGCAGATGGAGCAACCTTGTTTATATACCATGCAACTGGAACAATAATTTCACGCCCGACTTCCCTCAGGAAAAACTCGACGTGATATACCTCAGTCTGCCAAACAACCCTACAGGCGCCACGCTGACGTTCTCCGAACTGAAAAAATGGGTCAAATATGCAATAGATAATCACGCGCTCATCATATTTGACGCGGCTCATGAACACTACATCACAGAATCGGACGTGCCTCACTCTATTTACGAAATCAAAGGCGCTAAAAAAGTTGCGGTTGAAATAAGAAGCTTCTCCAAAACAACAGGCTTCACAGGTTCCAACTTTTCCTTTGTCATTGTGCCGAAAGAGGTAACCGCATTCACCATGACCGGCGAGGCAGTCTCGCTGAACAAGATATGGCAAAAGAGGCTCACTTCAAAATTCAGCGGGATACCTTATATAACACTTCGTACCGCAGAGGCTCTTTACTCGCCAGAAGGGCTTGCAGAACGCAAGGAGCTGGCCATGTATTATATGAAAAACGCAAAGATTATCAGAGAGACTGTCTCAAAAATCGGACTGAAAGTGCACGGCGGCATAAACTCTCCCTACGTCTGGGTCAAAACGCCTCAAGACGTCTCCTCCTGGAAATTCTTCGAAATGCTTCTTTATAAGGCCAATATAGTCTGCACTCCGGGCGTCGGTTTTTGTCCGGGCGGCGAAGGCAGCGTGAGGTTCACCGGATTTTGCAAAAGGGAAGATGTGGAAGAGGCTATGAAAAGGCTCATGCTATTTAAATCGTCCATCCCTTTTTAAGAGCCTATCTAATTCACGTCTGCAAGCATTTATGTCTTGAAATTCGATCCGGACACTTTTGAATCACATCAAAAAAAAGATGGACGGAAAAGATACTTTCTCTCCGTCCACCTATATGACATTAAGGAACAATTATTTTGCCTCCCACGCAAGCGCAGACGCCCCAAGCACGGCCGCATCAGCATCTTTCATTTCTGAGAATAGCACCTTTACCTTATTCTTAAATATAGGCATCAAGTTATTGTTCATGGTTTCAACAAGCGGTTTCATGAGCAAGTCGCCAGACTTTGCCAGACCTCCGAAAAGCACAATAGCCTCCGGCGAGCTGAACTTGATGAAATCAGCAAACGCCTCGCCAAGCACCTGTCCTGTGAAAGCGAAAATATCCTTTGCGATAACATCACCCTGAACCGCAGCGTCGAACACATCTTTCGATGTAATCTGGTCTGCAGGAATCTTACGAAGCAAAGAGTCTTCGCTCGCGCGCTTTTCAAGAAATTCGCGAGCTGTGCGAGCCACGCCAGTCGCCGAAGTGTAAGTTTCCAGACAACCGCAGCTTCCGCAACCGCACTGGCGTCCGTTTTCACGGCGCACAATAACGTGTCCCAATTCGCCAGCGAATCCGTCATGTCCATAAACAAGGCTACCATTGCAAACAACGCCGCTGCCCACGCCGGTACCAAGCGTAATCATGATAAAGTCCTTCATTCCTCGAGCCGCTCCATAAGTCATCTCTCCAACCGCTGCAGCATTCGCATCGTTAGTCAATGCGCAAGGCACACCAAATTTTTCCGATATAATCTTAGCGAAAGGGATGACGCCCTTCCACGGCAAATTTGCCGCATGCTCAATGTTACCTGTGTAAAAATTTGCGTTCGGAGCGCCAACACCAATACCTTTAATCTTGTCAATGCCGCAGTTGTCCGCTATAAGCTTTGACAATTCCGCATACAATTCGTCAACATATTTATCCAACTCCTTATGACGCTGAGTCTTGATTGAATTTGACGCCAAAACATTTCCTTTCGCATCTACAATTCCAAAAACCGTGTTCGTACCGCCTATGTCGATACCTACAACGTATGGTCTAACTTCTGTCGCTGCCATTATTTTATATATTTTTAATCTTTAATAAATGAATTTATAATGAAACTCCCAAAGTTAAACATTTTTCGACGATTAATACACCTTATTACGTAATTTTAATGTAAATTCGCAACTGATTTATGTTTTTTTTAATTTCGAGTTTATTTTATGAGTCAAAGACCAACTATTCTTATAACAAACGACGACGGAGTTGAAGCTAAAGGAATTTACGAATTGGTCTCGGTCGCCAAAGATTTCGGAGATGTTATTGTCTTTGCGCCAGATTCGGCTCGTTCCGGAATGTCGAACGCCATGACATGCGGCAAACCGGTCTTCTTCAAGAAAATAAAAGCCGAAGACAACGTAACGTGGCACTCTTGCTCCGGAACTCCTACAGACTGCGTGAAGCTGGCCCTCTCCACAATTATGAGAGAGAGGAAGCCGGACCTGCTTCTTTCCGGAATCAACCACGGCTCTAACTCGGCTGTAAATATTTTATACTCCGGCACAATGGGGGCTGTGCTTGACGGATGCGTGAACGGAATCCCGTCTGTCGGGTTCTCCTTGCTGGACTTTGACGAAAACGCAGACTTCTCCGCCACAAAAAAACATGTGCGGAAAATTATTGAATTTGCATTGAAAAACTTAAACAAAGGCGTATGTCTGAACGTTAATTTCCCGTTAGGAGAAATCAAGGGTCTGAAATTTTGCAGACAGGCCGACGCTTGCTGGTGCGAAGAGTTCGAAAATCACGGCACAGACTCTGAGCCGGAATATTGGCTTGCCGGAGAATTTAGAAACCGGGAACCGCAGTCTGATGACACTGACGAATGGGCTTTGTCCAACGGATATGCGTCTGTTGTGCCTACACAGGTTGACATGACCTGCTACTCCGCTTTGAAAGAGTTTGGCAACTTTGAATTTTGACATATTTTTTGAATATTTTTAATTTTTTGCAATTATGGGCTACTATAACAATGATGATATGGATGATGATATGGACTGGAACAAATACGGACATCAAACACCCAACGAAACTTGGGTGTATCAGAGACGAAAAAGCTTCGACTCTTTTCTTTGGGGATTTGTCCCTTCTTTCATATTGCCGCTTCTTATCTTGACGCTGATGATATATCGCCAAGGTATCGCAAAAACGGTACCTGACATTCTTGTATATATATGGCTTGCTTCTGCAAACTACTATTTTTTAAACACTTTTATATTAAGCATGCTGCCTAATATGTTTCTTTTTCTGTTCTTCTACAAAACAGAACGCTGGAAAGGATGCTACGGACTTGTGCTTGCCACTATGTCATGGTTCATATTCTTCATTATCAGGCAGATTTTTTAATCAGAAACAAATTAATTCAACAAAAGGCCGAACAGATGGTTTCACCATACGTTTTGCTCATATATAACAAAAAAAACTTTATATGAAATACTTTATAGTAGCAGGCGAAGCTTCTGGCGACTTGCATGCGTCGAACCTCATGGCTTCAATTAAACAGAAAGACCCGGAGGCCGACTTCTGCTTCCTTGGCGGCGACCTTATGCAAGCTCAGGGCGGCAAAATGATCAGGCATTACCGAAACATGGCTTTCATGGGGATTATTCCGGTTCTTATGAACCTGAAAACAGTGTTGGGCAATATGAAAAGCTGCACAGACGCAATTAAAGAGTATTCGCCTGACGTTGTGATTCTGGTTGACTACCCAAGCTTCAACCTGAAGATTGCAAAATTCGTCAAGGAAAATTTGCAGGACGTGCCTGTGTTCTACTACATAGCCCCTAAATTATGGGCATGGAAAGAGTATCGTCTCAAACAGATAAAAAAGTACGTGGACAGAGTGTTCTCCATTCTCCCTTTCGAGGTTGAATGGTTCGGCGAACGCGGATACAAGGTTGACTATGTGGGCAATCCGTGCATGGACGCCGTGCAGAACATGAAGCACAAAAACGAGCCGATGAGCGACTTTCTGCAACGCAACAACCTGGAAGACAAACCTATAATCGCCATACTTCCAGGAAGCCGAATGCAAGAGATTACAGGCTCTTTGCCCAAAATGGTGGAGGCCGCATCCGAATTTAAGGAATATCAGATTGTTGTGTCCGGCGCGCCGGCTATCGAGAAAAAAGTTTACTCGGATCTGCTGACTTGGCACAACGCAAAAGTTGTGTATAACGAAACTTACGAACTGCTGCAGCAAGCAACCGCCGCTGTTGTTGTCTCCGGAACTGCCGCGTTGGAAGCCGCATTAATAGGAACACCGCAGGTTGTTGTTTACCAAATGAGCGGAGGCAAACTGTTCCATGAATTTTTAAAACTTTTCATAAAAGTGCCATACGTCTCCCTTGCCAATCTAATTGCCAAAAGGTGGATGATAAAAGAACTTATCATAGAAGACTTCACAGTAGAAAATATGAAGCGTGAAATCACGGAACTGCTGAAGAAAGAGAAACAGGAAGAGATGAAGAAAGACTATCAGTGGCTTCGCGACACGCTTGGCTACGATTCTGTATCAGACAAAGCCGCCACGCTTATGCTTGACGCTTTGCAAAAGAAGAAGCTATCAGCTAATCCTCAGAAGTAAATCCTGCATACAAGAAACAGCAAACGACAAAACGGAAGCCTCTCGCTAAGAAAACTTAATGCTCCGTTTTGTCGTTTATTCGTTTATTCTTCAATAATTACTTATTCTTCAAAAGGTCTCTGATTTCAGTAAGAAGAACCTCTTCTTTCGAAGGTGCAGGAGGCGCAACCGGAGCTTCCTCTTTCTTCTTTTTATTCAAACTGTTGATCAGTTTCACAAACGCGAACACTGCAATAGCGACAATCAGAAAGTCAAATGTAACCTGAAGGAAATTGCCATAGTTCATTGTAACCGCAGGCGCGACCACCTCGCCCGCATCGTTAAGCACAGCCTCTTTCATCTCCCATTTCAAATCTGTAAAGTTAACACCTCCGACCAAAAGACCGATAGGCGGCATTATCACGTCAGCCACAACAGAAGACACTATCTTGCCAAACGCCCCGCCGATAATAACACCGACAGCCATATCAATCACGTTTCCGCGCATTGCAAACGCCTTAAATTCGTCTAAAATTTTCATTGTCTTTTTATTTAGTTTATAATTAATGTTTCGTCTCTTTCAAAACCCGCCTTGCAACCTCAAGCACACCATTCTTGTCCATTCCGCAAAGAGCGTAAAGTTCCTCCTGTGTTCCATGCTCCACAAACTTGTCCGGAACACCAATCTTATGCACTCTCACAGAAAAACCGTTATCATTGAAAAAATTAAGCACAGCAGAGCCAAATCCGCCGCTCACCACACCATCTTCCACCGTGATAACTTGCTTAAATTCCGAAGCGACACTCTTTAGCAGCTCCGCATCTAACGGCTTCATAAACAACATATTATAATGTGCAACAGAATACCCTTCGGCCTCCAGTTCAGACACCGCTTTAGCAACCTGATTTCCAAGAGGGCCAAGCGACAAAACCGCAAGGTCCGTACCCTTTTTGAGGCAAACGCCCTTTCCTACCGGAAGCTCCTGCATAGGCTTGTGCCAATCTGCAATCACCCCTTTGCCGCGCGGATAACGGATTACGAACGTGCCTTTGCCAGGCAAATGAGCCGTGTACATCAAATTTCTAAGCTCAATCTCGTTCATCGGCGAGGCGATCGTAAGATTCGGCACGCAAGAAAAAGCTGCAAGGTCAAACACCCCATGATGCGTAGCTCCGTCAGCACCGACAAGCCCGGCGCGGTCAAGACATATCACCATGTCGAGATTCTGCAAGGCCACATCATGAATCACATTATCGTAAGCGCGTTGCATAAACGACGAATATATATTGCAGAACGGCATCAAGCCCTCTTTCGCAAGACCTGCGGAAAATGTGACCGCATGCCCCTCTGCGATGCCCACATCAAAAGTCCTCTCCGGCATCTCGTGCATCAAGAAAGACATAGAGCAACCGGTTGGCATAGCAGGTGTAACGCCCACCACCTTAGGGTTTTCGTGCGCAAGTTCCACAAGAGTATGGCCAAACACATCCTGAAACAGCGGCGGCGTGTCTTTGCTGATAGCAGGCACAATACGCTCTCCTGTGTTTTTGTCGAACTTTCCCGGAGCGTGCCACTCCGTAGCAGACTCTTCCGCCGGCTTGAAGCCCTTGCCTTTTTTAGTTTTTATATGAACGACCTTAGGCCCTTTGAAATCTTTTATATCACGGAAAATCTTCACAAGCTGCAGCACGTCATGACCGTCAACAGGGCCAAAATATCTGATGTTCAGCCCTTCAAAAAGATTATGCTGGTTAGTCAGCATAGCCTTCAGCGAATTACCCTTTCTAATCAGATTGCCACGCTGCGACTCCTTGATAAGCCCCATGCGCAGAGCAACTCTGTACAACTTATTTCTCCATCGGTTATAAGTCTGCGATGTAGTAAGTTTCACAAGATACTCGCTAATTCCGCCCACCACGGGGTCTATTGCCATGTGATTGTCATTCAGCACAATAGTCAGGTTATTATCACAAAAAGAGGCATTATTAAGCCCTTCAAACGCAAGGCCTCCCGTCATTGCGCCATCGCCAATCACAGCCACGGTCTGCCGCGGACTATCAGCCAGCCTCTGAGCCACAGACAAGCCCAACGCTGCAGAAATAGAGTTAGAGGCATGCCCCGCAATGAACGAATCATACTCACTCTCGTGCGGATTAGGAAAACCGCTCAGCCCGCCTAATTTTCTGTTTGTTTTGAATGCTTCCCGCCTTCCAGTAAGAATCTTATGTCCGTAGGCCTGGTGCCCCACATCCCACACTATACGGTCTTCCGGAGTGTCGAACACATAATGCAAAGCCACAGTCAGCTCGACGACCCCAAGGCTCGCCCCGAAATGCCCGGGGTTGCATGACAGCTCGTCTATTATGTATTGCCGCAGTTCCCCACAAAGCTGAGGCAACTGCGACATATCTATTTTTTTCAGATCAGAAGGCGAATTTATCTTCGTCAACAATTTTTCCGCTTCCTCTTTCATAAAATTCCATAAATTTTAAGATGTGCCGAAATCAAAACAACCAGCAGCCCAACGCTCATCATCAACCCAACCTCAACCCTACATTTCACGGCACAGCGCAAAGATAATAAATAAAACGACTTAACACCCGTTGACAGAATTAAAATAAAAAAATAAAATTCCTGACTAAAAAATTGCATTTGTCAAAAAAATAGATACATTTGCAAACGAGGGATTCGCAGAACTGACGCGACATCCATTTTCACCTTAAAACGTTCAAAGTATGGAAAACATTTTAGCAAAAAAAGAGAAAGTAGATTTCTGCATAGAGGAGTTCAACAAGAAAGTGAGGAATGTGTCTGCCGACCTTGCCGGGGTTGACGAGTCTCGCTCGCGGTACAAGCAGCTTTATCCGTTCGAGTACAAAAAACACGTCGAGATAAACAAGCACATACTCAATCACGACCTGGACGAGCTCATAGAGCACCTGAAATACATGAAAGAGAAGATAAGGCACGACGAGACGTTTCTCGCCTCACGCTGACGCTTTTCTGCAACAAAACGCTAAGGACAGCGCAAGTTAAGCCTGTCAAATTACATTCAAATTCTTTTTTTTTATACCTTTGCATCAAAATATTTTTTATGGGACACCACCAGATAGATAAATTAGACGAAAAGATTCTGAAATTAATCTCGGAGAACGCTCGAATTCCGTTCTTGGAGGTTGCGAGGGGCTGCAACGTTTCCGGAGCGGCCATACACCAGCGCATTCAGAAACTTCAGAACATAGGCATAATAAAAGGCTCGGAGTTTATTCTCGACGCCACTAAAATCGGATACAACACATGCGCGTACATGGGCATCTTCCTGAAAGACGCGAATATGTTCAAGAGCGTAGTCGATGAGCTGTACAAAATTCCGGAAGTGGTCGAATGTCACTACACCACCGGAGAGTATGCTATGTTTATCAAGATTTACGCAAAAAACAACAAAGACTTCCTCAGCATCATCCACGACAAACTGCAGCCGATAGAGGGCATTTCCAGCACGGAGACCATCATATCACTGAGCGAGGCCTTCAAGAGACAGGCTCCCATCATAAGCCTTGATGTTGACGATGACGATACTGGCGAATATGATGAGGAAATCGAATAAAAGAGACAACATAACAAGGCAAAAAAACTGAGGGAAGCGTACCGTTTTCCTCTTTTTGTGTTTTTTCTAAGGTTAAAAAAAGCGTTCGGACAAGCACGCTGCCTTGGTTTATAACACATTCTCTACAAAAACAAAAGGAACTTTTAATTTATTATGGAAACTTTTTTTCTTGGAATTTACAGATTTTTCCGGAAGCGGAGAAAACTCATGTTCGCAACGCTTGCTTTCCTATTGATTGCAATGGGATTCTTCGCAAGCCGCATCTCTTTTCAAGAAGACATAATGCGCTTTATACCAAACACAACTGGCTCTAAAAACATCTGCGCTGTATTTCAAAATCTGAAAGTGAAGGACAAAATCGTGATTCTGCTCTCTTCGAAAGAAAGGGATACAGACAGGCTTATCAACGTAGGAGAGCGATTAACGTCCGAAATCGAGGACAAGGCAGGCTCGCACATAGCTGGCACAATATCAAAAATAGATTCTGAAAAGATGTCCGAAGTCTGCAATTACATATATGGCAACATACCAATCTTCTTAGATTCAACCGATTACGCATCCTTCGACTCTTTAACGAGCAGAAAAAACATATCCGAAAGGCTGAAGACTTATTACGCGCAGCTGAACAGTCCGGTCTCATTCTTCACACAGCAATTCACAGAGAAAGATCCGCTCGGACTTTACAGCCATATACTTGCCAACCTTCAAACTCTGCAGGTTGATGGCAACTACACCATAATCAGCGACCACGTGTTCTCAAAAGCCGACAGCACGCTGATAATCACGATAAGCCCAAAGTTTCCTGCCAGCAACACAGCGGACAACAGCTTCCTCGTCTCCTCTATAGAAGAGGTTATTTCAAAATATGAGAATGCGGAGAAAGACATATCTTTCGAATATTTTGGCGGTCCCGTAATTTCTGTTTACAACGCAAAGCAGATACAGACCGACATATACACCACTCTTGGCGTGGCGCTGACCATTATCCTGGCCGTCATCCTGATTTCGTTCCGCAACAAAAGCTCGATACTGCTGATGCTTGTGCCGGTACTGTTCGGCGGGCTGTTTGCAATGTCTCTGGTATATTTCATAAAAGGCTCCATATCGCTTATTGCAATAGGCGCAGGCTCGGCCGTGCTAGGTGTTGTCCTGAGCTACTCTATACACGTCATCGCGCACAGAGAGCACATTTCAGACAAAGAGCAGATAATAAAAGAGATGGCTCAGCCACTGACAATAGGCAGTTTCACCACTATCGGAGCGTTTTTCAGCCTCACATTCACGCACTCCGAGGTGCTTCAGGACTTCGGCTGGTTCTCCACTTTCACCATCATCGGCACCACACTCTTCTGCCTCGTGTTTCTGCCGCATCTGCTGCCATCAGAACAGAAAGACGAACGCCCGAACAGACTTCTCGAATTTATCGAAAAGATAAACAACTACAATTTTGACAGGAACATCTTCCTGCTCATTCTCATTGCGGTTCTGTCTTTGTGGGGACTTTACAATTCGGACAAAGTCAAGTTCAACCCAGACATGAACGCCCTCAGCTTTCAGCCGGAAAACTTCAAACGCACAGAAGAGAAACTTGACAAGATTTTTCAGGCCGACTTCAAAACTGTATATTTCGTGGCCGTCGGTAATGACGAAAACGAGTCGTTTGACAATTATCGCTCGATGAACAGAAAGCTAAAAGACGCCCAAAAGGCCGGGCTTATTTCTGACTTTGCAAACGCGGAGTGCATCGCGGTGTCTCCTGTTGTCCAGAAAGAAAGAATATCAAGATGGAACTCTTACTGGACACCTCAGCGAATAGAACAAGTCAAGAGAGACATAACAGACGAGGGAGCCAAACTTGGATTCACAAAAGAGGCCTTCGCTCCGTTCTTCAACATAATAGAGAAGCAGTACCAACCTGTTGCAAACGCCAAGAGCAACATTCTGAACGACTGGATTACAATAGAGTCAGACGTGGCCATGGCCATCTCGCAAGTCAAGATGAGAGAAGAGCACAAAGAAGCTCTGTACAGCCTTTTCAAAGAACACGACGGCGTTGTGATTCTCGACAAGCCTTACTTCATGTCAAGTTTCATGAATGTGATAAAGAGCGACTTCTATTTTGTGCTTTTCATATCGTCTTTCATCGTGTTTTTTGCGCTGCTGCTCTCTTACGGACGAATAGAAACTGCGCTGATAACGTTCCTGCCAATGTCGCTCAGCTGGCTTATCATACTGGGTCTGATGGCTCTGTTCGGCCTCGAATTTAACATAGTGAGCATAATAATATCAACCTTCATATTCGGTATAGGCGACGATTTCAGCATATTCATAACAGACGGGCTGCAAGCCGATTACAAATACGGAAAGAAAGTGCTTTCCGCGCACAAAACCGCAATATTCTTCTCCGCCTTCTCCACGATTGTCGGCATGGGCGCTTTAGCGTTTGCAAAACATCCTTCATTGCAGTCTGTTTCAATAACATCAATTGTAGGGATGTTCGCGGTTGTGCTGATTGCATACACCATACAGCCGCTCGCATTCAGAATACTGATAACATCTCGCACAAAGAGAGGGCTGTTCCCTTTCAGCTTTGTCTCCGTCCTGCTCTCCACCCTTGCAGTAGGCACGTTTGTGCTTTGCGCCGTTGTGCTGACTCCGGTAGCGCTGCTGCTAAAGATAATTCCGATAAACAAAAAATTAAAGAAAGACTTCCTGCATTACGCCATGATGTACAGTTGCAAACTGACACTCTTCATGGCCTTCAGGCTTAACATCAAACGCGAAAATCTGAGCGGAGAGACTTTTGAAAAGCCAGCCGTGATAATTGCAAACCACCAGTCTGTGCTGGACATTGTGAACATTCTTTCCATCTCTCCAAAAATTGTGATGATGGTGAAAGGCAAGGTTTACAGACATCCAGTGCTCGGTCTGCTGCTGCGCTCTGCAAATTTCTTCTGCATAGACGACGGCTATGAAAATTGTGCCGAAGAGCTTCAGAAAATGGTGGAAATGGGCTACTCTTTTGCTATATTTCCAGAAGGCAAGCGCTCGCAAGACGGAACAATAGGACGGTTCCATAAAGGCGCGTTCTTTATTGCCGAGAAATTAAACTTAGACATTGTGCCGATAATACTCACCGGCAACCATCACGGCATAGAAAAGGGCGACATGTTCTTTGTGAAGCCAGCGATTATGACACTTGCGATTTACGACAGAATAAAGGCCGGCGACCTCTCATTGGGCTGCACCTACCAGGAACGCAAGACGTCGGTCGCCAAGTTCTGCAAAGCCAGGTACGAGGAACGCAAACCGCTTTCGGAAAATCCGCAAAGCCCATACTACAAGTACAAACTTACGCGCAACTACATATACAAAGGGCCTGTACTCGAATGGTATCTGCGCGTAAAAGTGGCAATGGAGAAAAATTACAGCATGTTTGACAAGCTAATCCCTAAAAAGGCTAAAATCACAGACATAGGCTGCGGATACGGATTCCTTGCATATATGCTCAACTTCTTCTCCAAGGAGAGAACCGTTTTAGGCATAGACTATGACGAAGAGAAAGTGCGCGTGGCAAATAACTGCTTCTCGAAAAACGACAACGTGAACTTTGCAGCGGCAGACGCCTCTGCTCTGGAATTAGAACAAAGCGACGTCTTCATCATGAACGACATGCTACACTACATGCCGTACGAAAAGCAGGACCTGCTAATAACAAACTGCATGCAAAGCCTTGCAGAAGACGGAATAATAATCATACGAGACGGAAACAGCTCCAACACAGATAAGCATGGAGTCACAAAATTCACAGAAGTGCTATCCACTAAGATATTCCGATTCAACAAGGCAGAGCAAGAACTGCACTTCACATCGTCGGAACGCATATGCGACATAGCGACAAAACATAATTTCAAAGTGGAGGAGATAAAAAATGACGAGATAACATCAAATACAATTTATATACTAAGCCACAATTAGCCAAAGGTCAGCGCCGCACAATCAGCACGCTGACCTCGTACAATAAATATATCGGCAGGGATACGAGGCACAAAGTGAACACATCTGCAGTCGGAGTTATCACGGCGGCCACAATCAGGATAGCCACAATCGCGTGCCTTCTGTATTTACGCAAGAAAGATGCGTCTATAAGCCCCATTTTAGACAGGATCCATGCCACCACCGGCAATTCAAAAACTATGCCCATCATCAGGCAAAGCATAATAAGCGTGTCCATGTACGACTCTATGGAGATAAGGTTGTCAACCTCTCCGCTCACCTGATAGGTGCCAAGAAACTGGAACGTGAAAGGAAATACAAGAAAATAGCACAGCAGCACGCCCAGCACAAACATCACATATCCGCCAACCACAACACCCCTTGCCCTCCGACGCTCATGAGCATACAACGCAGGAGAGACAAAACTGAAAAGCTTATAAATAACATAAGGAGACGCGCACATCACGCCAAAAGAGAAAGCCGCCTTTATATGCAGAAGGAACTGCTGGGCAAGCCCTGTGTTAATAAGTTCCACATTAAAATTGGAGAATGCGCCGGCAAACAGTTTGTTAAAAAAACGGTAAGTAACAAAATCATCGTACTTAGGAGCAAGGATTATGCTGAACATACAATCCTTAAAAAAGAAAGCCACAACAGCAAACACAACAACAACGGCGACGCAACGCACAACACTTCCGCGCAGGTCGTCCAAATGCTCCCAAAACGTTTTCTGCTGAGACTCTGACATCACTCTGAAAAACAAAGCGAGCGGAGATTCCGCCACGCTTCCAATTTATTTTTTCTCCTCTTCCTTTTTATCCTCCACACCATTCAAGCCCTCTTTAAAGGAGTGCACACCTTTGCCCAACCCCTTCATCAGCTCAGGAATTTTCTTGCCGCCGAAAAGCAGCAGCACAACCAATACGATAAGCAGAATTTCCTGCATTCCAATACCCATATACTTTAAATTTTGCGTTATTAAACATAAAACTATCTCGTCCCCACCTCATCAAACGGCACAAAGATAAAAACAAAATCTCACAAAAGCATAACCTTTGCGAGATTTTGTTTTATAAACGCCACACGTTACTCAACCACCAATTTCTTAAATTCAGAACCCGCCTTCAGCACATAAACACCTTTTGCATCTACAGAAATTGACTTTGGCACATCTGGCTCTATCTTGAACTGCTGGAGCACAACACCTTTCAAATCATAAACGACAACATCACAGGCGTCGCCGGCAACAATATTGAAACAGCCGTCAGCCGAAGGATTCGGATAGACACGCAAGCCAGCCTCTGCCTTTTCTGCAGCGACAGACGACTGTTCAGCCTCGTACGTCAACGTCAGGAAGAATGTTTTCGTATTCGTTCCGTCAAACACAATCACGCAGAACTCATACTCGCCGCCATCTCCAAACTCCACATCCGCAGACTGCGAATTATCAGAAGATATTTTCGCCTCAGAAGGTCCAGAAACCTGCACCCAACGGAAAGAGCAGTTAGAAGTGCCAGACACCTTCACGTCCAGCTTGCCCTTTTCGCCCTCCGCAAACACTTTTTTCTGTCCATCAGCTTCAGCCAAAGAAAAATCAGTCGCTGTTATAAATTCCGGCTTGTAATCAACCCAACTTCTTGCAGTTTCCAGAAGCCACTTTCCATTATCATTCATCTCATCATCAGACCAGTCCGCCACCTTATAGCAATTTTCCTTCAAAACCGACCAATTAGAATCTTCGCCACCTTTATTACACATAGACCAGAATGCGTTAATCAAGCCTTTCTGCCTATAAATACTCAGCAATCCGCCATCATTACGAGACTTTTCAACACCCCATTCTGTCACGATTACAGGCACACCATTGTTCCAAGAATCTCTTCCGTTCCAGTCGCTCTGATGCCCCCACTTCACATAACCGTGCCAAGTGTAAGCAATATTAGAATAACCGTCGCCGGCGCTTGTCACAGCATCAGGATGGCGAGAATATTCAGAAGAGCCCACAATGATAATGTTGTCATCATCAATTTTACGAATCACAGGAATAATCTGTTTTGCATAATTCACCACAGTTCCGTCGTCCGTCATCGGCTCGTTATAAATTTCATACATCACATTTGGATAATCGCCCCATTTTTCTGCAAAATAGGTGAAGAACTCTTTAGAAAGCTCAACCCAGTGCTGCGCATAATGTTCATGAAAATCGATAATCACATAAATATCATTCTCGATTGCAGCCTTCACCATCTCGTCCACAAGAGCCTTTGTATAGTCCGGTCTGTGCAAGAAGTTATCCTCGTTCCAAGTAGCCGACGGATTGTCCCATGTATTTTCGCCCGGAGCGATAGAGACCGGAAGACGAATCAGCTGTATATTGTACTTAGACACAAGAAAATCCACGTTCTCCTTGCACCACCACATAGGCCTTGAGCAGCTCCAGAAATAACTAGGTCCCATCAGGCTCACCTTGTCACCATTTTGATCGCATACCGCACCGTTTTTAGTGTTAAGTTTTCCGTGCTTAGTAACTACGAAGTTCTGCTTTTTCTTAGGCTTAGCAACAACAACAGGCACAACCTTGCTCACCTCGCCCATCTTGACCAGCACAGCGTCAGAGCCTTCGTCGCTGCCAGACTTGTAAATTCCGTCTTTCGCATTTTCAGACCAAACGACAGAACTTGCGACCGGCTTTCCTGCCGCATTGTAAGCTGTAGGGATAACCTCCATCGATTCATTCGGCATCAGTCTAATCTCTTCGGGAGATGTCGAGATAGAAGCCACCTTGCCGTCTGTTTCAGAACTTTTTTTAACCTCAAAATAATCAATGTTCAGGCCTGTGCCGACATTCACCGCCTTGAACACATTCTTTCCGGCCTTCAGCTCATACAGCGCGCCATCTTCGAACTTATAAGAAGGCCACTGGTCGCGCGGCAGTTCCCACCATTTTTCAACACCCAGATTAGCAGTAGTCTCAAACACAAAAGAAGCGCCCTCCACATCAATCTTCAAAGAGCCGGTCTTCCCAGCCAGATACTTGAACGAGAACTGATAAAGCCCATCTTCCGGAACATCGACCTCATAAGTCAAGACCTCGCCGGCTTCATCAAAATAACCAATTGTCTGACCATTGTTTTCAAGGACAATCTTAGACGACAAACTTTTCGCATCTGTGTACGCCTCCGCCTCGACCTTTATCTGAGCAAAAGACGGAATCTGGCATGCCAGAAACGCGCACAACATCACATTTCTAAAATTTTTCTTCATAAAATAATTAATTAAAACATCATACTTTAATATTTTCAGAACAACACATTCCAGAAAACATACTTTTAACAACAAATATAAAGCAAAAATCATGCCTTTCAAGTGTGAAAAAATATGCTTCGCAGCATATTGCAAACAAAAAAAGAGGCTTTTCGCATGATTCCGACGAAAAGCCTCTTATCTAGGGTATTGAAACTAATTTATGAAAAGATTTACTTAACTACAACTTTCTGATGACCTATAACATAAACGCCACTCTGCAAATCAACCTTGTCCACACCTTCTTTCAACGCTTTCACTCCAACAACTTTTCCAGAAACCGCGCTGACCAGCACATCACAAGCTTTATCCGAAACAATGTCCACACCGCCATCTCTGCTCACAATCACAAGTTCGTCCGCCGCTGCGTTTTCACAATCTGACGTCACCGCTTTCGGTTCCCACACGATTGCGTAGTAATAGCACTTCTTAGATTTTGCATAGACATAAACCTCTGTTTCGCCGGCAGTCTCAACATCATAAGACAGAACCATAGTTTCTGTATCATTCTCCGTCATTGTGTAAGCAGAAGCGTTTGATTCGTCCCAAAGATTTTCAGTAATAACCACCGTAGCCAAATTAGTAGCCGAATACATCTGATAAACAACCGACAGTTTGCCCGGACCTGAGACAGGTATTGTGAAATAGCGGTTATTTGCCGAACTTGCGCTGCCGCCCGGATTCAGAGCCGAGTCGAATGTGCCTTCCACAACATCAACCTCAGAAGAAGAGCTTCCCTGAATTTTAGAGCTTACACCAGAAGTGTAAATTATTTCAGCATTTCCTTCCATATCAGAAATGTAATACTCAAAAGCTTTGTTCAGAGCCACATCTTCCGCCACGCCATCCGACCAATACTGCGCGTCGCCAACTATCCAAGTTGCAGCAGCCCCACCATTGTCAGAGCCCGTTGTGAACGCAAGCGAGAACTCCGCAGCCTCATTGCCTGACGCATCTTTCACACCAGCCACAGTCACATCATAGGCAGAGTCGAAATCGAGCGACAAAGGTATGTTCAACGCAGAGCCAGAAGCAGTGACACCGTCAACTTCAGTTCCGTTTATCTTTACAGACACTTCGTCCGCTACAACTGCCTCGTCATAAGTCAGCACAAGTTTAGAAAGGCTTTTTCTAACCTCCGCATTATTTGCGACAGACTGGTCTATAAGCGCCGGAGCCTGTTCGTCCTTCACATCTTCAGCTTTACGAGTAACGTTCACCACATACGTCTTAGTCTCTCCGTTATGGCTTACAGCAATCTCAACAACACCAGGGAACGACGTCACCGGACTACCAGTCACAACAACCGACGCGTCAGAAGCACTTGCGACAGCCTCCACATCACAGCTGTTAACATCTGCAGCCACCTCGAACGAATAAGAATCAGAGCCATCCAAAGAGATTTCCGCACCATTAATCTTCAACGATTTCAAAGACAAGTCAGCAACCGCCGGCTCTGGGTTTGGAGTCACGCTACCGCCCTCATCAACAACACCCACACCTTCCACAACATTCAACGTAGCTCCTGCTCCGCAATTAGCCTGATTCGTAATTTCAGAATAGATTTTACTTGCGTCATAAACCGGATACTTGTAATATTCAGAAGGTTTGAAAGCAGCGCCATCTGCAAGGCTGTTCATCTTGCTGTCTGAGTAAGACTTGCAAGAGCTGTCATAGTAACTGCCTGTAAACGTAGCCGCCGCGCCCGATGTAATCTTGCTGTACGGACCTTTGCTTGCTGTGATATTGTAGAACGCGGAGTTTTCCACATAAACTGAAGACTCCTTTCCACCGCCCACACAATAAGAAGTCACCGAACTTGAGAAAAGGCAGTTCAAGATATGCACCTTACCGAAGCGGACACGCGGCATACGCTCCTTGCACCCTTCGTCCCACCAGCAAAGCTGAAAAGTCACGTTGAGCAGTCCGCGGTCTGTAGTCTTGCTGTCCGAGCTTCCGATAAGATTTGTGTAACGATGGTCCGCAGAGCCGCCGGAGCCGCCAGACGTTGGAGCGAGCAGATAGCGGAAACGGCACCACGACACAGAGATATTGTTCGCGCCGTTCTTAATGTCAAAGTTACCATCCACTCCATCTTGAAAATCACAGTGATCAACCCAAATGTTAGTTCCGCCTTCAATGCAGAAATTGTCATATCCGTCACAGTCATAAGCTCCGGCGCTTCGGAATGTCACGTTACGCATAATAACGTTGTTCGTACCGCTCTTGAACACAAGTATTCCGTTGTTACTCTTCTGATTCGGGTTATAAAGTTCAGAGCCAGGCAGACCGTAAATCGTCTTGTCCTTCACCGAAACATTATAAACGTTGGAGATTTTAACAGAGCCTTTGATAAAGACGTGCTTTACAGAGCTGCTCTCCAAAGCAGACTTCCACTCAGACTCTGTTGTCACAACCTTATAGTTGCTGCTTGAAATTGCGCCACCGCCAGTTGGCGTTGACTTTACCGTCGCCCACCCCACAGGAGCGTCTGAGTCAAAAGACGACCTTGCGAATGCTCCGAAACTTAATGCCGAAGCCGCAACCAATAATAATGCTTTCAGACCAAATGTTCTCATATCCTTTTTAATTTAATTATTAACTTGAAAAAAAACTGCCAATTCAAATGAGTCTCAACAGCCACATCTGTTTGACGGTTGCAAGTTTTCACTTTTTATTTAAAAACACGAGCTGAAAAATTCCAATAAAGCGGTAAAAACAGCTTTTGAAGATAGTCAAAAATAACAAATAAAATAGACAAAAATACCTGCGGCAGAAAAATATCGATGAAATGGGGCTTTTTCACACCTTCCATCATTCACAAAACACTACGGGATTCACCATTTTTCGCATGCGTAAATTCACAAAAAAAGGCAGATTTTCATCCGCCTCGCATTTACGCCTTAAACACAAACGTACCGCATCAAGGTCTGAACTGCTCAAAACTGTTAATCAATTCTCTCCATTCGTCCGAAATAAGCAAAGACGTGTTGGTTTTAGCATCAAAGCCGCACATCACGGAGCGGCACACAGATTTAATGCGTCCCGTATCCTTATCCTGAAGCAGCTGTATAAGCTTCACGCTCTTGTTGCCTATCTCATAAACCTTGGTCTTCACCACTATTTTATTGTTCATGAAGATAGGTTCCATAAAATCCACATTAATATTCACCATAACAAGCTCCTCGCCGCCCCAATCAATCACCTGCTTCTTTAACGTTTCGAAGTACTTCACCTTGCCGTAGTCATAATACATTATCTGCACAGCGTTGTTCACGTGACCAAGCACGTCAATATCATTGAAACGAATCTGAATCGTCTCCTGATGATTAAACTCAATATTTTGCAAATCGTTCATTTATCTGAAAATTATATCTTTAATAACTTCTAAACCAATCTTATTGTTCAGTTTCTCCAGCAGAACCGCCCGTCTCATCTGCAGCTCCTGCCTCGCCACAGAAGAGGTCATGCTCACAAAAAGCACCTTATCCTTCACATAAAGCTTTTTAGTGAAACGTTTCACCGCGCTTCCGGCAACCTCCTCCCACGCATCCATCAGCTGCATTTCGTGCAGGTGCTGGTCAAGGTTCTGAGCAGAAAAGACATCCTGCAAAAGCTCGTTCAACGCCTTCGCCTCACTGCGCTTCATCCGTGCCTCCCTTCTCTATACAGCTAAACTCGCCGCCATCAACCGCATAAATGACAAAGTCGCCGCCGCAGTCTTTCAGTATCGCCGCCGTATGCTCCCTGTTTGTATCTGATATGAATATCTGGCCGAAACGGTTGTCTTCCTTGACAAGCTTTACAATCTGCTGCACCCTCAGAGCGTCAAGCTTGTCGAATATATCGTCGAAAAGCAGCAGCGGCATCTTCAGGTTTATATTCCTAAGGAAGTCGAACTGAGCCAGTTTCAGCGCTATAAGGAACGTTTTGTTTTGGCCTTGCGAGCCGACCCTTTTAATCGGATGTCCGTGCAGAAGCATCTCTAAGTCGTCTCGGTGTATCCCTTTAGTGGTATATCCTACAAGCGCGTCCCTGCCTCGGCTTCCGCGCAGCAGCTCCCTCAGGTCCGCGCCGTCGTGAAGGTGAGACGAATAGGCAAAACCCACGCTCTCCCTCTCCAACGAGATGAAGCTGTAAAAATATTGGAACAGCGGCGAGAACCGGTCTATGAACTCAACACGCTTCATGTATATGTAGCTGCCGTTTTCCGCCATCTGCTCCTCCCATATATCAAAAAGGAGCGGGTCCGAGCCTTCGGTTTTCAGCAGCACGTTGCGCTGCTGCAGCGCGCGGTTATAGGCAAGAAGAGCGTTAAGGTACCGTTTGTCATACTGCGAAATCACCCCGTCTATAAACTTGCGGCGCTCCTCGCTTCCCTCCTGAATCAGCTTCGAGTCGGACGGCGAGATTATCACAAGCGGAATAACGCCTATATGCTCCGATATTCTTTCGTAGTTCTTCTTGTTCTTCCGGAACTGCTTTTTCTGACGGCGCTTGAAGCCGCAATAAACGTCAGTCTCCGCCCCCTCGTCATCTTTATAAAATCCGTGAAGGACAAAAAAGTCTGCGTCGTGCCTCACGTTCTGAGCGTCCATCGTCCCGGAATGACTTTTGCAGAAAGAGAGATAATACACCGCATCAAGCAGATTTGTCTTGCCCACGCCGTTGTTTCCGATAAAGCAGTTTATCTTCGGCGAAAGGCTCAAGTCTGCCTCCTTTATATTTTTATAATTAAGAATTGAGATGCGATGCAAATACATAAGTGTAAGCCGTAACGCTTAGCCAGCAAGGAGCAGACCGCAAAGAAATGCAGACCGCTCCTTGCGTCTTTTTATTTTGTCAACAAATAAGCCTTGAATGTGTCAAAGTCCTTAGGCAGCTCCACGCTTTGCTTCTGTCCTTTCATGAACTCCTGCAGTTTCTGCGGAATTTCCACCTTTTCGCCTATGATTCCTTCTACAGTCTCCAAGAACTTGGCCGGATGAGCCGTTTCCAAGAACACACCAACCTCCTCCGGCTTCAGATATTCCTTCAAAGCGCGGTAACCGACTGCACCGTGCGGGTCAAGAAGGTATTTTGTAGCGTCGTATGTAGCCTTGACAGTTTCGCGAATCTGCTCGTCCGTATAGCTGCAGCCTGAGATTTCCGCGCAGATTGCTTCGTGCGACTCTCCGTAAAGGTCCAGCACACGAGCGAAGTTGCTTGGGTCGCCCACATCCATTGCGTTTGCGATTGTCGCAACCGACGGACGCGGAGTATAAACTCCCGTGTTAAGATATTGCAAGAAAATGTCGTTCTTGTTATTAGCTGCAATGAAACGGGACACCGGCAAGCCCATCTTCTTTCCGAAAAGGCCGGCTGTGATGTTTCCAAAGTTTCCGCTCGGCACGCAAATCACCACGTTCTTGTCCTTGCCAAGCTTCTGCAGCTGCGCGTATGCGTAGAAATAGTAGAATGCCTGCGGAAGGAAACGCGCCACATTGATTGAGTTTGCCGAAGTAAGCTTCATGTGCGCGTTCAGGTCTGCATCCATAAAAGCAGATTTCACAAGCGCCTGGCAGTCGTCAAACGTGCCGTCAATCTCAAGCGCCGTGATGTTCTGTCCCAACGTTGTGAACTGGCACTCCTGAATCTTGCTCACCTTGCCCTTCGGATAAAGCACAAACACCCTGATTCCCTCAACGCCAAGGAAACCGTTAGCCACCGCGCTGCCTGTGTCGCCGGACGTAGCCACAAGCACGTTCACATCCTTTTCGCCCTGCTTCTTTATGAAGTAGCCTAACAGACGAGACATGAACCTGCCGCCAACATCCTTGAACGCAAGCGTCGGACCGTGAAAAAGCTCAAGGCTGTAGATATTGCCGTTCACATGAACAAGCGGAACATCAAAATTCAACGTGTCATACACGATTTTCTTCAGAGCATCCGCCTCCACATCTTCTCCGAAAAAGGCGTCGGCCACAACGTACGCTATCTCCTGAAACGTCATATCCTTCATGTTCTCGAAGAATGACGAAGGCAGCTGCTTTATAACCTCGGGCATGAATAGCCCCTTGTCCGAAGCCAGCCCCTTAACCACCGCTTCCTGAAGCGTAGCCTTGTCTGACTTCTTGTTTGTACTGTAATATTTCATTTTTCCTTTATTACTATAAAAAATTAGGAGCAATCTCCAATCGACTGCAAAAATAAGAAACTGTTTAATATTTTTAAAATTATTTGCCATCTGATTGATATATGCGCATATAAAAAAGTGCGCGTCAGCCCGCTCGCTTCTCCTCTTCCTGCATCTGATACCAATTCTCGAATCTCTATTTTTTTTAGGCGAATGGATTTTTGTCCGAAACTTTTATTTACCTTTGCGCATCGTATTATCAAATAGATAACAATGTCTGTACATAACGAAAACATCAAAAAAGTAACCGCAAGGCATCTTTCAAAGATGAAGGCGGAAGGCGAAAAAATCGCCATGATTACGGCTTATGACTTCTCTATGGCGACCTTGATAGACGGGGCCGGCATAGACGTGATTCTTGTGGGCGACTCGGCGTCGAACGTGATGGCCGGCAACGGAAGCACATTGCCTATCACGGTGGAGCAGATGATTTATCATGCGCAGTGCGTGGTGCGTGCCGTGAAACGCGCTCACGTCGTTGTCGATATGCCTTTCGGCAGTTACCAGATAAGCACCGAACTGGGCGTGGCTAATGCAGTTCGCATCATCAAGGAGAGCGGAGCCGACTCGCTGAAGATTGAGGGCGGCGAAGAGTATATAAATGTGATTAGGCAGATTGTCAACGCCGGCATTCCGGTGATGGGGCACCTCGGACTGATGCCTCAGTCTATAAACAAATACGGCTCATACGCCATCCGCGCGAAAGAGGACAAGGAGGCTGAAAAGCTGATGAGCGACGCCAAGCTGCTGGAAGAGGCTGGCTGCTACGCGATTGTTTTGGAAAAGATTCCGGCAACGCTGGCAAAGAGGGTTGCAGAGAGCGTGAACATACCTATTATAGGCATAGGCGCCGGGCACGAGGTGGACGGACAGGTGCTTGTGATGCAGGACATGCTCGGCATAACGCAGAACTTCTCACCAAAGTTTGTTCGCAAATACGCCAACATAGGAGAAACTATTACCAACGCAGTGCAAACGTACATCTCCGACGTGAAGGACTGTTCGTTCCCGAACGAGGATGAGGAATATTGATTTACATGCTAAAGAACATATTTTAAGCGTTAAACCATTATATTTTAGGCATTTTTGTTCATTTTTTTTCTGATTTGCTTTTTTTTCTGAAAAAAAACGTGCAATTTTGCCCCGTAAGTGTAATTGTGCGCTTATATAACCAATTAAAAGGTTTGTCTATGACAAGCCACTGAAATTAGAGACTATTATTATTTTATTAATTAAATGCTTGAAAAAAAATGAAGAAGTTATTCTTATTACTTGCAAGCGCATTCTGCTTGAATGCGAGTGCGGCAATCAGCGACAAGCCTGCGGACTTCCCTAACAACAATTATGTTGAGGAGTGGGGCAAGCTAAAATTGGTTGGCAAACAGTTGTCTTCTGAGAATGGAGAGCCAGTCCAATTAAAAGGATGGAGTACTTTTGGTACTAAGTTTAAACAGGTCATAGGTTGCATCAACAAAGATGCCTTCACTGCGATGAAATCTTGGGGAGCAAATGTAGTTCGTATCGCACTTTACCCTGTTTGTGAAGATGGTACATACGACTCTAGTGAAGACTCAAGAATTAAGTCTTGGATTGACGACGCACATGATGTCGGAATCTACATTCTTCTTGACTGGCACGTGTTATACGATGCTTCCAACACAAACGGAGGTGGAGCATCTCAATTCCACACTGAGAAGGCTAAGTCTTTCTTCAACACCATGTCATCTTACGCTGCACAGAAAGGCTACAAGCACGTGTTGTACGAATTGTGTAACGAGCCTCATGGTGTTTCTTGGGATGATATTAAGAGCCACTGTACATCGGTTTTGAATGTTATCAAAAATAATGACCCTAATGCTGTCGCTATTATAGGAACTCCTCAATGGGACCAGCAAATAGGTCAAGCTGCAAATAGTCCTATCACAGGATTTTCAGAAATGAACCTTCTATACTCATTCCACTTGTATGCAGGAGATCAACAGCATATGAGTTTGATTCAGAGTCAGTTGATTCCTGCTATGGGTTCTATTCCTGTATTCATCTCAGAGTGGGGTTCTTCTGCAGCTTCTGGTGCTGGAAGCGGAATCAACGAAGCTAACTCTAACACTTTCTTGAATTACTTGGCTAAAAGCAATAATAAAATAGCAGATGTCAGCTGGTGTTATTGGAGCTGGGGCTTTAAGGATGAAGCGTCTGCATGTTTGACCAAATGTGAATCTTTCGATTTCAACAACGACTTGCGTCCTGCTGGAAAATACATTACAAACGTGCTTTTGGGCGGATTTGAACCAAAACCAATTGAAGCTTCTAAAGCTTATGCTACTCAAAAAATCGGAAAGAACGAGGCTAATCTTTTGGAAATCGGTTTCTTTGACAAAGGTGGCGAGGGCATTGCATATCATGAAGACGATGTTGCTGATGATGAATTGGCGGTAATGCCTGACGGAAACTCTTATTGTAACGCTGCCGTTAAATGGGGTTGGAGCAATACAGCAGGTTGGAGTGTTGAAGACATCTTCAGATACAATGAGTGCGTAGACGTTACAATGTGTTCTGTCAACAAATATGAAGGAGATGCAACTTACAATATTGGTCTTGTTATGCCAGGTGAATGGTTGAACTACACAATCAAAGTGGAAGATCCTGGATATTATAGAATTTCTGCAGCAGCTACTACTACTGACACTGGCGACGATTGGGGCGTGGGAATCTCTGTTGTCAACAATGACAAGACTTACTTGAATGGTAACATCATAAGACGTCTCAATGCGTTGGATCAGGACGTTGATAAAAATGTGGTTACATCTCTTAGTTTCGTTCCTGTGACAAAAGACGAGTGTTCAAAAGATCCTTGGGATTGTTGGGCTTGGAAAGGTGTCACTGTAGGTCCTGGCTATGGGGGTAGAACTTCTGAAGTCGGTCTTGTGTTCAAGGAAGCAGGCGAATACACAATTCGTTTGACTATGGGTGCAGAACTTGTTGGTTCGGATAAAAAGATAGACTGTGGACAATTCGGTTCTTTGAAGTTCGAATACGTTGACGGTGTTGAAATCCACGAAAGTGAAGTTATGGAAGGTGAAATCCTACCTAACGACACTACAGGCATCTCATCTGTTGCTGCAGACTACGGTATTGTTCGTGAAAAATTCATCGTTACAGCTAACACAGACAGCAAGGAATACGCTAAGTACTCTCGCATCTACAATATGATGGGTGTTGAAGTTTCTAACAAAAACTTGGCTCCTGGAATATACTTCGGTATAAAATAATCTTTATTGATTATATCTTTTCTAAAGGCGGGCTTTTTAGTCCGCCTTTGTTTTTCACTCACCGCAACAGAACACTCTTACACCTCTATAAATTACGATTTGCATTTTGACATCCCATGATTAGGACAATCTAATTTTCACATAATAAAATTTTGACAATTCTATTGTTTTCTCTATCTTCGCACTATTCAACTTAAAATTTACACAAATGAGAAAATTTTTCTTACTATTATCCTTTACACTTTGCTTAGCAAACATAACATCAGTTTTCGGTTGCGGCGGTCTTGATTGCCGTTCCTATGATTACATCAAAGAGTGGGGACGCTTAAAACTAGTCGACAAACAATTGTGTTCAGAAAATGGAGACCACATCCAATTACAGGGTTGTGGCACGTCAATCAATCAACTGACCAACTCTGACGAATGCACGGCAGAAGAACACATTGCGCAAATGAAACTTTGGTGCTTTAACGTTTACCGCGGAGCTATGTATATAAATGAGGAAGGCGGATATAACGATGACAAAGACGGTGCGATACAAACCACCAAAGACTTAATAGACTTGACTGCCAAATACGGCATGTACTATTTGTGCGACTGGCACATGAGCACACCGGGAAATCCCAACGACGACTCCTACAGCGGCTCAAGCCTATATTTCGATGAAATTTCATCTTACGTGAAATCAAAAGGATACAAACACGTGTTGTACGAAATATGCAACGAGCCGAACGGCTGCAGTTGGGACAACATCAAAACTTATGCAGATAAGGTTATTCCTGTTATCCAAACTAACGACCCTTCTGCCATTATCATAGTTGGCACACCTCAATGGAGCCAGCAGATAGGTCATGCTGCAAATTCCCCCATAACAAAATACGGAAACAACCTAATGTACTCGTTCCACCTTTACGCAGGAGACCTGCTTCATATGAGTTTGATTCAAAGCCAGTTGATTCCTGCTATGGGTTCTATTCCTGTATTCATCTCAGAGTGGGGTTCTTCTGCAGCTTCTGGTGCTGGAAGCGGAATCAACGAAGCTAACTCTAACACTTTCTTGAATTACTTGGCTAAAAGCAATAATAAAATAGCTGACGTCAGCTGGTGCTACTGGGGCTGGGGGCACGATGATGAAAACGCTATGTTCATGAATTCTTGCGACTTTGTCAATTTAAATGCTGCAGGCTTTTACATCACGGGTGTCTTATCACCTCACATATACCTTCCTATAGGCTCTCAGGATTATGAAAAGTTGGGTCATCCGTACCCTCCACACATGCAAATATTCAACAAGAACTATTCTGATCTATTTAATGTCGGACACTTTGACGTTGGCGGGGAAGGCATTGCTTACCACGAAGAAAACTCCTCCATAGAAGAAAACACTGGAAAGCCTAACGGCAATGCATGTAACGCAGGAACTTTCAGATATAACGAGTGCGTTGACGTTAGCACATTTACAATAAACGAAGAAGACTCATCTTTCTACATTGATTTTGTCGAGCCTGGAGAATGGCTAGACTACACAATTGTAGTAAAAGATGCAGGATACTACAAAATTAGTGCAGCATCCACGACAAACACTGCCGACAACTGGGGGCTTGGTATCTCCATCGTTAACAGCATAAGACCTTATTTGAACGGCAACATTATAAGACGGCTTGACGCACTTGACCAGAATGATGATAATAACGTGGTTAAGTCAATCAGTTTCATTCCTACAACATCAGACGAATGTTCTGGCGAACCTGAGGAATGCTGGGCGTGGAAAGACGTCAAGGCGGGACCTGGTTACGGCTCCTCTACTGAAATCGCTCTGCTTTTCAAAAAGCCAGGTGTGCACACAGTACGTTTGTTTGCAGCTCCTGAACTTGTTGGTGAAGAAAACAATGATATTGAGTGCGGACACTTCGGTTCTTTCAAACTCGAATACGTTGAAGATCTTACAATTCACGACAGCGAATTTTTAAGAGAAACAGCTGATGCTGAATTTACTGTTGCTAACGAAAGTGAGGTACGAGAAAAGTTCATCGTCACACCAAGCACAGACAACAAGGAATATGCTAAGTATTCTCGCATCTTCAATATGATGGGTGTTGAAGTTTCTAACACAAACTTGACTCCTGGCATATACTTCGGTATAAAATAATCTTCACTGATTATACATTTCAAAAGGCGGGCTTCTTAGTCCGCCTTTTTTCGCTCTTGCCGGCTTCGCTAAAAAAACTTATATTTGCATCTGGTTACAAAATATTATTTATATGGCTACTATTGACGAGATTTATATGAAGCGCTGCTTTCAGCTGGCAAAGTGCGGAATCGGCAACGTGGCTCCGAATCCGATGGTCGGAGCGGTTGTGGTTCATGACGGAAAGATTATCGGCGAGGGTTTTCACAGAAAATACGGAGAACCGCACGCCGAGGTTAATGCTATTAATTCTGTAGCCGACAAATCTTTGCTATGCAAATCCACTATATACGTCAATCTTGAGCCTTGCTCGCACTACGGCAAAACACCGCCATGCTCAAAACTTATCATTGACTGCAAAATTCCTAACGTCGTGATATGCAACAAAGACCCGTTTCCGGAAGTGTCCGGACGCGGAATCAAAATGCTGCAAGATGCGGGCGTGAATGTAACCGTAGGAGTGCTGGAAGAAGAAGGGTGGGAACTGAACCGACGCTTCTTCACTTTTCACACGCTGAAACGTCCGTACATAATTCTGAAATTCGCCCAGTCCGCCAACGGCTTTATGGACGGCTCGGACGAAAAGCCTCTGAAAATATCCACAGACAAAAGCATCAACCTCTCTCATAAGATGAGAACGGAAGAAGCTGCTATTCTTGTCGGCACAAACACCGCAATAAAGGACAATCCGTCTCTTACCGCACGACTCTGGAAAGGCAACAATCCGACCAGAGTCCTTATAGACAGAGATTTAAAAGTGCCTGCTTCTTGCAACATCTTTAATGAAGACGCAAATACGATAGTCTTCACAGAAAAGGAGTTTGCATCCGCAGATAATCGCAACGTCAAATTTGTGTGCGACGCTCCGTTCCGCTTCGACAAAAAGTTAGACCTGAATTTTCTGACAAAATATCTATACGAAAACAAACTGCAGTCGCTCATTGTGGAAGGAGGCTCCGCTACCCTGCAATCGTTTATTGATGCAGATTTGTGGGACGAAATCAGGACAGAGACAAACCCTGACGTTTTTGTGAAAGATGGTGTGCGAAGCCCCGTGTTTTCCGCCACGCTATTCAAAAAGGAGGTTGTTGACGGCAATACAATATCGTGGTTCAGAAATACAAATCACCGCGCGTCTATTTAATCTGTCCAACCATATACAAACTAAGTTACGCCAACGAAAATGCTATTTTGTACACGAAATAAAATTTTTAGCAAAAAAAATAAAATCTTCTAATCCTTTTTAATTAAATTTGCACTTTAAAAAAATTGTAAATTAGTAGTGGTGCCAACGCATCACACGGTAAAATATGATAATATAAAATGATGACAGCCAAAGAGATTCGCAAGTCATTCACTGACTTTTTTGCCTCGAAAGGGCATCAGATAGTGCCATCGGCTCCTATGGTGGTTAAGAACGACCCTACATTGATGTTCACCAATGCGGGAATGAACCAGTTCAAGGACATTTTCCTCGGCAACTCGCCCCGCAAATACCCGCGTGTCGCAAATTCGCAGAAATGCTTGCGCGTGAGCGGAAAACACAACGACCTTGAAGAGGTTGGGCACGACACTTACCACCACACCATGTTCGAAATGCTCGGCAACTGGTCGTTTGGAGACTATTTCAAAAAAGAGGCTATCTCTTGGGCTTGGGAATATCTTGTAGATGTTCTTAAACTTGATCCGGACAGGCTTTACGCCACCGTCTTTGAAGGCAGCAAGGAAGATGGATTGGAACGTGACAACGAGGCAGCAGAAATCTGGGCTAAGTTCCTCCCTGCCGAAAGAATCATCAACGGAAATAAAAAGGATAACTTCTGGGAAATGGGCGACACTGGCCCATGCGGCCCTTGCTCCGAAATCCATATAGACTTGCGACCTGACGAAGAAAGAGCTAAGGTTGACGGACTGACTTTGGTCAACAACGACCATCCGCAGGTTATCGAAATATGGAACAATGTCTTCATGCAGTTCAACAGAAAAGCTGACGGTTCTCTTGAGCCGCTACCTGCCAAGCACGTGGACACCGGCATGGGATTTGAACGTCTGTGCATGGCTCTTCAGGGCAAACAGTCCAACTATGACACTGACGTGTTCCAGCCTATCTTGAAGGAAATCGGCAAGATCTGCGGCTGCGAATATGGACAGAAAAAAGAGACCGACATCGCTATGCGCGTAATCGCGGACCACATCAGAACTATCGCGTTCTCTATAACAGACGGACAGCTTCCGTCAAACGCCAAGGCCGGATATGTAATCCGCCGTATCCTAAGACGAGCGGTCAGATATGGTTACACATTCCTCGAACAAAGACAGGCGTTCATGTTTAAACTTATCCCTGCTCTCATAGACAGCATGGGCGAGGCTTACCCTGAACTTTCGGCACAGAAGGTTTTGGTCGAAAAGGTTATAAAAGAGGAGGAAGATTCGTTCTTGAGAACTCTTGAAACTGGAATCAGATTGCTCGACAAGGTTATGGCTGACACTAAAGCTGCTAACAAATCTGAAATCAGCGGCGTGGAAGCGTTCACTTTGTACGACACGTTCGGGTTCCCGCTCGACTTGACAGAACTTATCTTGCGCGAGAACGGACTTACAGTCAATCAGGCTGAATTTGACGCTGAAATGCAAAAGCAGAAGGAACGCGCAAGAAATGCGGCCTCTGTCGAGACCGGCGACTGGACAGTTATAAAAGACGGAGAGTCTGAATTTGTAGGATATGACTGGCTTGACGCTGACGTTGAGATATTGCGTTACCGTAAAATTAAACAGAAGAATCAGGAACTTTTCCAAATTGTCCTTGACAAAACTCCTTTCTATGCAGAAATGGGCGGACAGGTCGGAGATTCCGGCTACTTGGAATGCGGCGACGAAAAGATTGAAATCATTGACACAAAGAAGGAGAATAACTTGAGCGTGCACATCGCAAAGAAACTCCCTTCTGACCCTACGGCTCAGTTCCGTGCTGTTGTTGATACGGACAGACGTCTGCAAATATCAAACAACCACACTGCCACTCACCTGCTCGACTATGCGTTCCGTCAGGTTCTCGGAACTCATGTGGAACAGAAAGGTTCTTTCGTGTCTGACGAAATATTGCGTTTTGACTTCTCTCATTTCCAAAAGGTTACAGAAGAAGAATTGCGTCAGGTAGAACTGATTGCCAATAAGATGGTACGCCAGAACATCGCTCTTGAAGAGGCAAGAAACATGCCTATCGAAGAGGCGAAGCAGCTCGGCGCTATCGCTCTGTTCGGCGAAAAATATGGCGACACTGTGCGCGTTGTTAAATACGGCCCTTCCGTAGAGTTCTGCGGTGGTACTCATGTGGCTTCAACTGGCCAGATTGGTATCATCAGAATAATCTCGGAAAGCTCTATCGCCGCCGGCGTCCGCCGTATCGAAGCGGTAACAGCCGCCAAAGCTGAAGAGTTGCTCAACCTGCAGCAAGATATGATTCGTGAACTGAAGAACTTCTTCAACAACACGCCAAATCTGATTCAGTCTATAAAGAAGTCAATCGAGGAAAACGCCGACCTGAAAAAACAGGTGGAAGGATACATGACTGAAAAGATTCAGCGAATGAAAGACCTTCTGATTGAAAAGGCTACAGAAAAGAACGGAGTGAAACTTATCGTTCTAAAGGGAGACTTCCCTGCTGACATGGTTAAGTCCATCGCTTTCCAGATCAGAAATCAGGTGAAGGACAAGATGCTTTTCGTTGGCGGTACAATGAACGACGGCAAGCCTACACTTACAATCGTGATGTCTGACGCTCTTGTGAATGACGGTCTTAACGCCACAAATATGATTCGCACCGCAGCCAAAGAGATACAAGGTGGCGGCGGCGGTCAGCCTTTCTTCGCTATGGCAGGCGGAAAAAATCCTGCCGGCCTCGAAAAGGCTATTGACATCGTTGTCAATATGATTTGATTCTGATATATAACAGATACAAAAAAAATCCCGAACTGCTTTTCACAAACGGTTCGGGATTTGCTTTATGCGTTCAAACTATCATCAGTCTTGAGGCTGCTCGCTTTCATCCTTCTTGCCCTTACGCTTCTCGAAACGCTCCTGAACAAAAGCCACAGACACGATAACAAGCACCGAGCTGACCGCTATCGCTGCCAAAATTGCAACCCAGTGCTGTTTCAGCAGGTCAAAATAGGTCATTAGCCCCACTGCCACCGGCACAAAAAAGACCGCCATATTTTTTGTTATGACCGTAGCCGCATCTTTCACATATTCCGGCTTTATTAGCTTGAAGAACAACGCGCAAAACAGAAACACCATGCCCAGCACACTACCTGGCACAAACCTGCCTATCATAATGCTGACCAACTCTCCAATAAAATAAAAAAACAATATAAAAAACGTCCCTCTTATCATCTCTTCTATTTTTTTCGCCACAAAATTAACTATTCTCAAATAAAAATCTTCCAAAATAGCATTTTTTCAAAAAAGAATCTATATTTTTGACTTTGCATTGCGGATGGTTCGTTCCTATCCCTGCAATTTGTTTAATTTTTAAAATTTATTTATTAACTTTAAGTTGTCGTTCTAAAACCTCGGCTGACTTAGGCTCTTTTCGGCACAAGTCATCATGGCAACTTAGAAAAATTTGAACTTGATGATCAATAGATATTTTTTAAAACGTTTAGTCTTGTCACTCTCGGTCTCTCTCTGCGTCCTAAACATTTTTGCAGAGGAGAAAAACGGCAACCGCGAGTTCCTAGTGTCTAAAAACATGGACATTTACAATTCCCTTTTCAAGGAACTTGACATGTTTTATGTAGATACTATCAACCCTGAAAAAACTATAAAAACCGGCATCGACGCCATGCTGAACAGTCTGGACCCTTACACCGTTTACATTCCGGAGGAAGAGATGGAAGACTTTAAGTTTATGATGAGCGGCGAGTATGCAGGTGTCGGAGCTATCATTGCAAAGCATAAGAACGCAATCATTGTCAACGAAATATACGAAGGAAAACCTGCCGACAAATGCGGCCTGAAGGTTGGAGACAAGTTCATCGAGATTGCAGGTAAAAAAATAGGGGAAGACAAAAGCACTTCTGACGTCAGCAACTTGCTGAGAGGCGACGCTAACACTGTGGTGGAAGTTGTTGTTGAACGTCCGGGCGAGAAAAAGCCGCTAAAGCTGAAGATAACGAGAGAGAAAATCGCTCTAAATCCTATTGAATATTACGATGTGCTGGACAACAATATAGGATTCATTTCTGTGTCTAACTTCACAGACAAAACCGCAAGTTCGTTCAAAGAGGCTTTTCTTGACTTGAAAAAAAGAGGAATCACCTCCTTGATTATCGATTTGAGAAGCAATCCGGGCGGCCTTCTTAGCGAGGCTCTGCAGATTGTCAACTATTTTGTTCCTAAAGGCTCTACATTGCTGACTACCAGAGGGAAAGTGAAACAATGGGACGAAACTTACAAAGCAACAAGCACGCCAATCGACACAGAAATTCCGCTTGCCGTGATTGTAAACAAAGGCTCTGCATCGGCTTCTGAAGTTGTGGCTGGTGCATTGCAAGACCTTGACAGAGCGGTTGTCATCGGCGAACGCTCTTACGGGAAAGGGCTGGTGCAGACTACTCGCAGCTTGCCGTATGGCGGAGGCATAAAGGTCACCACATCTAAATATTACACTCCGAGCGGGCGATGCGTGCAGGCTATTGACTATTCCGACCGCGACGAAAACGGTTATGTGAAACGTATCCCCGACAGCCTGACAACAGAGTTTAAAACTGCGAACGGACGCATTGTGCGCGACGGCGGCGGCATTACGCCGGACTCTGTCGTTGAGATAAAAGACAGTTACTCCGAGCTTGAAAAGAAACTTGTCTCGGATAATATCATCTTCGACTATGCGGTCAATTACCATGTTAAACATAAAAACATAGCTCCGCCCAAAGAGTTTGTGTTTAATGATTACGATGACTTCAAAAAGTTTGTGAAAGATGCGAATTTCACCTATACCCGAAACACAGAAAAGGGGGTGAAGGCTCTAGTGGACATCGCAAAGAAAGAGGGTTACTACGAAATTGCCAAGGAGGAGTTTGACGCGCTGGAAAAGAAACTGGAACATGACATAGACAAAGACCTCGAACATTTCAAAAAAGACGTCAAATGGCTGGTAACTGCTGAAATATTAAGCAAATACTACTATAAACGCGGCTTCCTGAGCGAAATGGTGAAAGAGGACGTGTTTGTTGACGTCGCAAAGAAAATTCTGAACGACAAAGAGGCGTACAAAAAAATATTGTCTAATCCGTAATTAAAAAAGCAAATGAAAGCAATGATATTTGCCGCAGGACTTGGCACCAGACTGAAGCCCATAACAGACTCTATGCCTAAAGCGCTTGTTCCTGTGAACGGCACGCCTTTACTGCAACATACAATATGCAAACTAAAAAGCGAAGGTTTTGACAATATTATAGTCAATGTGCATCACTTTGCCAGTCAGATTACAGACTTTCTGAAGGCATACAATAACTTTGGCATCAACATAGCCATCTCTGACGAGACAGAAATGCTGCTGGACACCGGCGGAGGCATCAAAAAGGCTGCGCCTTTCTTTGACAACGGAGAACCGTTCCTTGTGCACAACGTGGATATTTTGTCAGACGTGAACTTAGGTGATTTATACCAAGAGCATGTAAAAGGAAAAAATGACGCCACTTTGCTCACAAGCGACCGTTCCACAAGCAGGTATTTGCTGTTTAATTCAAACGAAAGGCTATGCGGCTGGATTAACACCAACACAAACGAGACCAAATCGCCTCTCCAAAATTTCAACGCGGCAGAATATGTTCCTCATGCCTTCGCAGGCGTCCATGTCATCTCACCAGACATGCTAGCTAAAATGGCAAGCTTTCCGGACAAATTTTCTATCGTGGACTTCTACTTATCCGTTTCAGACAAACGACAGATAAAAGCGTACAACAAGCCAGATCTGAAACTGATTGACGTAGGCAAACTTGACGCTCTTTCTAAGGCTGAAGAGTTCATCGCCTCTTTGAGCAAATAACGTTGGATTGCACATAGGGAGACCTCTGAAAATTACATTCTTGCAAAAATAAAAGGATAGAGAGCTTTCTTTCACTTTCTATCCTTTTCTCTTATTTCTGTTTCAAAGACATTCACCTGACCTCGTACTCCACAAAATTGCTCGGAGCGCTCTCATGTTTAAATCGATTCACCGCCGTAACCGCAAACTTATAATTGCCCTCCTCCGTCAAGTTAGTCAAATTCATGACCGGCACTCTGGTTTTCCGAACTATATTTTCAGGATTGTCAAAATCAACCTCTTCTCCATCCTTAAACGCATATATCACATAGTAGGCCACCTCATAACCTCCTGTTTCCTGAACTCTGTCCCAGCACAAAATATCCGTAAACCTGTCACTACCTTTTTTCACATGAAGATTTTCCGGAGATATAGAAGGGCCGCCATCTGTCGCCTCGTTAAGAGGCACAAGAGCCGGATATCTGAAACTGCCCTTTCTCAAACTGTCACACAAACCCTGCGGATTTTTAAGAAACGGCTTTGCGCTATAAAAGAAATAACCCTTAACCTCTTCGCACGCCGAACTGAAATCCATCTGCCTCACAAGCTCGTTCGGACGCTTCCACGGCTCTGTCTTATTAACCTCAAAGCCAGACGCATACAAACCTATGTAATAGTTCCGTCCAAAAGAATACGCACCCCACCAGTTAGAAAGCTCCTCGTAATCAGCCACATCCTTCCCAATCTCCCAGTAAAGCTGAGGGGTCACATAATCAATCCAGCCACGTTCCAGCCATAGCAGCACGTCTGCATAAAGCTCATCATAATTGGTGCAACCCGCACGAGTGTCAGAACCCCTCAAATCATCCGCACTGTTTCTCCAAACCCCAAAAGGGCTTATGCCGAACTCGACCCAAGGCTTCGCCTCCTTAACCGCCTTATGTATCTGTTCCACAATCAAATTCACATTATCCCTTCTCCACTCCTCTTTATCAAATATTCCGCGAGAGCAAGAGCGGAACGTGGCATCGTCCGGAAACTCCGCACCCGCCACTTTATAAGGGTAGAAATAATCGTCAAGATGCACTGCGTCAATATCATACGACCTCACAATGTCAGATACCACGACAGTCAGATAATCGCGCACCTCCTGCAAGCCCGGGTTGAAATAAATTTTCCCTCCATACTTCAGAAACAGTTCCGGACGCTTATAATAAATATGACCTTTATTCAACATCTTCGTGTTTTCTCCGTTTGTCACTCGATACGGATTTATCCATGCATGCACCTCCATGCAGCGCTTATGCGCCTCTTCCGTCACAAATTTCAGAGGGTCATAATACGGTTCCGGAGCACGGCCCTGCTCGCCAGTCAGATAGTGCGACCAAGGCTCCATGTCAGACTGATAGAAAGCGTCGGACGTGGGCCTAACCTGAAAGACCACCGCATTAATACCAACCGCCCTCAGCGAGTCCAGCATCTCCACCATCTCCGTCTTCTGCAGCTCCGCATCCTTCTTCTGAGACGGCCAGTCTATACCTGCGACCGTAGCAATCCACACCGCCCTCATTTCATGTTTTTTGGGCGAATTGCCAAAGAGGCCGGTAGCGCTCGCAACTGCAAGCAAAAAGAGAAAAACACGTTTCTTCATATATTTTTTATAAGTCAGAATCATTTGTAAAGCCAGTATTTTTTAGATTTTGATTTAAAAGCCTCGTTATCCTTTCGCCAAAATTTCTCCACATCTTTAAACTGATAATTCTTTGAAAACAAAGACCTCACCTGTCCGGAACCGCACACATAGTCAAACGAACGGCAATTTTTCTGACCGCTCAACGTAAAGAAATCTTTCTGCGGATATAACTTTTTCAGCTCCTGCAAAACATAAAACTGCACCTCAGTCAGCTTCGCCTTTTCAAAATCTGTGATATACACCTGCACCCCCTGGAGCAATTCGCCCTTTCCGAACGCATAATAAGGCTTGTAAACAATAGGGCGAAACAACAGGCCGTCCAACTTCAGAGCGTTCATCGCCGACGCAAGCGTGTCTGCATTTGCCCACGACGCGCCGAACAGTTCAAAAGGCATAGTGTATCCAACCCCGACAGACAACACAGACAACTCGCCCACGATACCGGACAGAGGATAATAAAACGACGTGTTCATATTAGGAATATGCGGCGATGTAAGCACCCACTTCAGACCTGTCTCCTTATAGGTCATGTCACGTTTCCAGCCCTCCATCTTCACCACTGTCAGAGAACATTTCTTTGCGGTCATGCCCTCCTCGTTCAACATCGTCGCCAACTCGCCGCACGTAAGTCCGTAAATGTAAGGAATCGGAAACTGACTGATAAAAGAGGTGTACTTAGGCTCAACAATCGGACCTTCAACCTTCTCTCCGCCAAGCGGATTAGGCCGGTCCAGCACCACAACCTCCTTGCCATTCTCGGCGGCAGCCTCCATCAAAAGTCCGAGCGAACTTATAAACGTGTAGGAACGGCAACCTATATCCTGAATGTCATACACTATAACATCCACATTCTTAAGCATCTCAGCCGTAGGCTTCTTTGTCTTTCCATGAAGCGAGAAGACCGGAAGTCCTGTACGCTTATCCTTAGAATTCGCAAACTTAGCGCCTGCATACTCGTTACCGCGAACACCATGCTCCGGAGCGAAAAGCGCCGTCAGATTGACACCTTCCGCCTCGAACAAAATATCCACAGTGGATTTCAAGTTATTGTCAACACCAGTAGGATTGGTCAGCAACCCCACACGCTTGCCCTTCAACGCAGCAAAACCGCTCTCTTTTAACACTTCTATGCCAGTCTTCACCTGAGCTGTAAGCGACTGCGAAAACAAAGCCAGAGAAAATGTAATAAATAACAAATACCTCATCTGAAAAAACGTAGAATTAACAAACCGCCTCCATTGCAGAGACTCAAATCAGATGCAATATTCGCAAAAATTCCTGATATATGCAAGAAAATCGCCACGATAGAAAACCACAAGCCAACTCAGCCCATCATTCACAAAAAGAGAGGCGTCACGGAACAAACCCGCAACGCCTCAACAAGACAGTTACCGCATACCAAAATAACCGCTAATTATTGTCAAAAAAACCAACCACAAGCAACGTGCCCATGGCAACCGCCACACCCACCAGCACAGCTTTCACAATCGAATCCGAATCCGGCAGAGGGCACGGGTCTCTGTAAATAACGCCCTTATCAGACAAATCGTCCAACCCCTCCGTCTTTACCAAATCATTAACCTTTTCCATGACCGTAAAATTTAATTTGCACAATCATTATCACACCACAAATATACCGCCGCTCTGCAACAACACCAAGAATTAAGAAATGTTGTCGAAAAATTGTCGGGGTAAGGCTGAGTTGGGAATTGTTTGACTGGGGATTATTATACTCTACCATGAAAAAGCCATGACCGATTATACAAATTCAATATTTAGCACTATCACATTTCGTTATAGATAAGCATAACCAAGTCGCCAACCGTCTCTATCTGCGCCGCATCTTCATCAGCAATAGTAATGCCAAACTCTTTCTCAATTTCACCAATCAGTTCAATAACATCTAGAGGATCACATTCTAAATCATCTTCAAAGCTAGCGTCCCAAATAACCTCGTCATAATTTACTCCCAATTCAACAACTATAATATCCGTTACCCGATTACAAATATTTTCCAACTTAGCCTCATCCACATCTCCATCATCTTCGCAACAATCAGAATTTACTTTTTTTATAGCTTTCTCATACCCTTGTGCAGCAGCCTTTCTATACCATTCTTCAGCTTTTTTATAATTTTGCTTTACGCCTTCGCCATACTCATAACAAATGCCTAAATTGTACTGAGCTTCAGCAAGTCCTTGCTCTGCCGATTTGAGATACCACTTTGCTGCTTTTTCATAATCTTGCTCTACGCCTTCGCCATTAGAATAACAAATGCCTAAATTGTACTGAGCTGTAGCATACCCTTGCTCTGCCGATTTGCGATACCACTCTACTGCTTTTCCATAATTTTGCTTTACGCCTTTGCCATTATAATAACAAATGCCTAAATTGTACTGAGCGCTAGCATACCCTTGCTCTGCCGATTTGTGATACCACTCGACTGCTTTTTCATAATCTTGCTTCACGCCTTTGCCATCATAATAACATTCGCCTAAATTAAACTGAGCTTCAGCATGTCCTTGCTCTGCCGATTTGTGATACCACTCGACTGCTTTTTCATAATCTTGCTTTACGCCTTTGCCATTAGAACAACAATTACCTAAATTGTTCTGAGCTGTAGCATACCCTTGCTCTGCCGATTTGAGATACCACTCCACTGCCGTCTCTTGATTTTGCTCTACACCTTCACCAGACTCATAACAAACGCCTAATCCATACTGAGCTTTAGCATACCCCTGCTCTGCCGATTTGAGATAACTTTCTACTGCAAGGTCATATATTCCCTCGTTATAATATTTATGTCCTTTTTCATACAAATCCTTTGCAGAACCAAAGTTTGTTTCCAAACTATCTGTCTGTACTGTCTCACCCTTTTTTCTGAGCCATGACGGTCTTTTTATTTGTTCACTCATACTATTTACTATTTTAACGCTCAAAATAAAAATATTAGGCTGTTTTTTATACAGCCTAATATTTATCTTCAATCAATACTCTCCTACAAATTCTCCATTGACATCATAAACATAAACCCGCAAATCAATATCATCAGGATTGTCAACACCCAACACATCGCATAAGCCACCATCACAACACATCAAAAAATGACCAATACACTGTTTTGGAGAATATAAATCTCCAACATGTTCATCATAATCATTCAAATCAGAATCATCAAAAGAAGAATAAACGACATCATCAGGATCGTTATCACGAAGAACGTAATAGCGATATCTAAGATCTTTGAATATGATTCCTTTTTTATAAGCTTCAACAACCAACCCAACCTCTCTCTTTGAGCGTCTTGATGAAGAAACCTTTGAAGCTGAAACCTTTCCGCTAATTTTCTTGAATGAATCAAATAGTCCCATAAGTCATATTTATTTAAAAATTTAGAAGCTGTTTAAATTTTTCTAAAATATTTTGTTAAGCATCAGAAAACAGAAG
>CALGHE010000025.1 GCA_937915765.1 uncultured Bacteroidales bacterium
CGGAAATACAACTGCGGCAACAGGGAAGGGCTTCGCTATCGGTTCTGCGGCGTTGACGGGTCTGGCTTTGCTTGCTTCCTATATAGAGGAAATAAAGATAGGCTTGGTGCGCATCGGTCAGGATGTGCTGACTTTTGCAAATGGCTTAGAGGTGAAGACTGCGGAGGCTACATTTGTAGATTTCATGAACTATTACCAAGTTACGCTGATGAACCCAAAGGTGCTTATCGGTATATTTATCGGGGCAATGATGTCTTTCTTGTTCTGCGGCTTGACTATGAACGCAGTGGGAAAGGCTGCCCAGAAGATGGTTGAGGAGGTGCGCCGTCAGTTCCGCGAGTTTAAGGGAATCATGACTGGCGAAACCGAGCCTGATTATGCAAGATGTGTGGAGATTTCGACAAAAGGCGCGCAGCACGCAATGTTGTTGCCTTCTATATTGGCGATTGTTGTACCGGTTCTGATGGGTGTGCTGTTCGGCGTTTCGGGTGTCATGGGGCTGCTTGTCGGCGGATTAGGCTCCGGCTTCGTGCTTGCGGTGTTCATGTCTAACTCGGGTGGCGCGTGGGATAACGCTAAGAAATATATCGAAGAGGGTAATTGTGGCGGAAAAGGTTCTGAAAACCACAAGGCTGCCGTTGTCGGCGACACGGTGGGTGACCCTTTTAAAGATACGTCTGGCCCGTCTCTGAATATTTTGATTAAGTTGATGAGTATGGTGTCAATCGTAATGGCTGGATTAACAGTGGCTTTCTCTGTACTATAATTGTTATAGTTTTTAGTTTAGTTTTATTCTTTTCATTTTTGGGGCGGACGAGTTTCCGCCCTTTTTTTTGTGCGACATTTTTGCATGGTGACTAATTTCGGGACAGTGACATTTTGTCCGCTTTTACCGGCGGAAACCTTAGTTTTGTCAGTTTTTTGAGCCTTTTTTGATTTGGCACAAAATATGCAGTAAATAATATGGGTGTCAGCCCATTTTGATTTGAATATAAATATAAGTTAAACTAAAATTTAATAGTAATGAATATCAAACCATTGGCAGACAGAGTGCTTGTTAAGCCTGTTGCTGCGGAAGAAAAGACAGCGAGCGGAATCATTATTCCTGATTCTGCAAAGGAAAAGCCTCTAAAGGGTGAAGTTCTTGCGGTAGGAAAGGGAACTAAGGACGAAGAGATGGTAGTTAAAGTTGGCGATACCGTGCTTTACGGAAAATACGCGGGCACAGAGTTGGAACTTGAAGGCGAGAAGTATCTGATTATGCGTCAGAGCGACATTCTTGCTACTATCTAATTTGCCTTTTGTGATTTACATTCTCGAATAAATTTTAATTTAAAAGACATGGCTAAAGAAATTAAGTTTGAAATAGAGGCTCGTGATTTGTTAAAGAAAGGTGTTGACGAGCTTGCAAATGCAGTGAAGGTGACTCTTGGTCCTAAGGGTCGCAATGTGATTATCGAAAAGAAATTTGGCGCTCCGCACATCACTAAAGACGGTGTGAGTGTGGCTAAGGAGGTGGAACTTGCTGATCCGTTCATGAACATGGGCGCGCAGATTGTCAAGGAAGTGGCTTCTAAGACTGGAGACGATGCCGGCGACGGTACTACTACTGCTACTGTGTTGGCTCAATCTATCATCAACGTTGGTTTGAAGAATGTTGCTGCCGGAGCTAATCCTATGGATTTGAAGCGCGGTATCGACAAGGCTGTGGCTAAGGTTGTGGAAAGCATCAAGGCTCAGGCTCAGGAGGTTGGCGACGATAACAACAAAATTGAACAGGTTGCAACAATCTCTGCTAACAACGATAACGAAATAGGCAAGCTTATCGCTGATGCGATGGCTAAGGTTAAGAAAGAGGGCGTTATCACTGTTGAAGAGGCTAAGGGTACTGAAACTACGGTTGACGTGGTTGAGGGTATGCAGTTCGACCGCGGTTATTTGTCGCCTTATTTCGTGACTAACACAGAAAAGATGGAGGCTGAACTTGAAAATCCTTTCATCTTGATTCACGACAAGAAGATTTCTACTTTGAAGGATTTGCTCCCTATCTTGGAGGCTTCTGTTCAGGCTGGTCGTCCGCTTTTGATTATCGCTGAAGATATTGACGGCGACGCTCTTACTACTTTGGTGGTTAACCGTTTGAGAGGCTCGTTGAAGATCTGTGCTGTTAAGGCTCCTGGTTTTGGCGACCGTCGCAAGGAGATGCTCGAAGACATCGCTATCTTGACTGGCGGTACTGTCATCTCGGAAGAAAAAGGCTTCAAGCTTGAATCGGCTACTCTTGAAATGCTTGGTAAGGCAGAAAAGATTTCTGTCAACAAAGATAACACAACTATCGTTAATGGCAGCGGCGACAAAGACGCTATCGCGGCTCGTGTTGCTCAGATCAAGG
>CALGHE010000026.1 GCA_937915765.1 uncultured Bacteroidales bacterium
CTCGGCCTTATAAGTCAGCTGATAACGTCCGCGCAAAGACATCTCCAAACGATGAATCTTATGCTTCGCGCTAACCTGTCCTGTTAGCCTATGCCTCCAAGAGAAGCCTTCAATTTCGTCATAATCGGCGATAAAAGTGTACCCCACCCCCACCTTAACGATTTTCGGCACAAGTTGGAACGACGCATCCAACCCGGTAGCCAGACGGTCAAGCTGCTTTGAGTTTTCTTTTGTACGCACTTCCTCTTCCAGCCCAACCTCAAAGCGTTTGCCAAACTTTTTAGAAACAGCAACGCCCACATTAAGCCCGAAGTCCTGCTCGTCGGCAGAAACACCCGCAGCCAAGCTGCACGAGACAAGCGAAAGCACAAGAATTTTTATATATCTCACTTTATCCATTAAACTGAGAAACTTTAGTTATGTTATCAACAGTGTTGACCTCTGTCGATTCTGACTTATAATAAACTTTAACGAACGCGATGTCTTTCAAGAAATCAATATGCCCGATTTCAATCTTCACCACATCAAGTCCCGTTCTTGCCTTAATATCTTCCAGCATCTCCTCGCGATGCTCCGGAGTAATCAACTTTATCTTTTCGTAAACAACAAGTTTGCAAGCAGTACGGTTCATGAACTTCATAGACTCCATGATCCAGACCATCAGCACAAACAAGAAATTAGTCAAAAGAGACTGAACAAGGCTTTCGCGCGTGTCCAGACCGTTAAGCACGGAGACACCTATGATGACAAAAAGGTAAGTCATTTCACGGATAGGCACAGTGTCCGTTCTGTATCGCACAATTCCGAATATTGCGAACATACCCAAGGCAAGCCCCATCTCAAGCTTTGTCTTGCCCAGCGCGAACATCAGCAAGAACACAGTGGTGCTTATCAGCATGAACGTATAGACATAATCACGACGTTTAGACTTCTTGTAATAAAGTCCGCCAACTATAATTGCAGTCACCAAAATATTAAGAGCGAACATCAGCAGAAGTTCGGTAACCGCCCTTGTATTTATAACCGGAATTCCCAAGAATTCCATTCCTTCTAAAAATTCCATTTCAAAAAAATTAAATTATTAAACAACGACTAAGAACAAACCGTTCAAGCCACTTTCAACATTTTTTTTATATAATTAATTTTGCGTTTAAACCTGTTACGTTTCAACGAGTCGTCCGTCAAAACCATACCCAAACAGTACTTGCTGATGCCCTTTCTCTTGACACGCTCGCACTGCAGGTAATCCTTAAACGGAGAGTGCATGTTGCCATCTTGCTTCACTTCCACTATACAGAGGTGCTCAAAGGTGTTCTGCAGGTCTGTTTTGCAATTGCGGAATTTGATATTGACATCGATGGTCAGCCGCTCCGTCTTGGCCTTATTCACCAAAGTAACTCTGTAAAAATAGTTACGCAGGCGCGGCGACAGTCTCTCTATGCCGTAATTCAGTTTTTCCTCAATAAAAGACCTCGCTTCGTCTTGTGCAAGCACATCCTCGTCAGGAACTGAGATCCGGACCTTCTTGGTGCGTCCCTTGTTGTTTTTGTTTTTAACTTCAAGGAAACGCTGATTAGACTCCACATATTCACGTATTCTCAACTTCTGCCTTGTCCGGCGACCGTTGTGGTGAATCGTGAACATCTCTGCATTTTCGGTGTCAAAATATAATGTCCGATAATAAGCCATGCGGCTGCCATCAATCTCTTGCGCGAAATAATCCTCCTTCGCCTTTTCGAGGAGCTTGGGCAAAAGCCTCACATCAATCATATATTTTGTATCGATGCGGTTCATAAGCTTTATACCGCTCATCTGCGACAACGATATAGGCTCAAAAGAGGCAAGAGTTGATTCTATTTCCTTCATTATGGTTTCCATCTTCAGCCCCCTTTCCGCCTTTATTCAAGAATATACTCGAACTCTTTAGTGTGCTTAAGCTTGTTGTTTGGTGCATAGACGCTCTCCAGTCTCTTCTTTCCGTTTTCGTGATACTCGATAACCACAGTCTTTTCAAGTTTGTCAAACTCGTCGTAATGAGTCTCTTTAACGCACTTGCCCTTCTGGTTATATTCGTATGTCACGCGGCTCTTCTGGTCTCCGACACTTGTGAACTCAACCTCTTCGACTTTTTTGCCGTCCGCATTGTATGTTGTCTTATGGTCAAGACGTTTCTTTTTGCCTTCCACCTTCCACTCCTTAGTCTCTTTGATTTTTTTACCGTCAAAAGTGTTTTTCTGAGCGAAAGCAGAAGAACCCGTTATGCCGACTACTGCCGCCAGCAAGACTATTTTAACAAACTGTCTCATACTTTTCAAATTTTTAATTAGTCAAAATTAATAAGCCGACACCCTAATTGGCTCACCAGTTATATTCTCAATAGTTCCGACACCTCCGGTTTTCACATTTGCGTAAACCGGTATAATGTCACAATTCTTGTCTGTTTCGTGCTCGCCCCAAATCACGTATTCAGTGTCAGGTTCAAGCTTTGCGAAAGTAAAATATCCGCGGTCGTCTCCGCGAGTGTCCTCAACAGGAGCGATAGTGCCCTTCTTTCTGAGATAAACTCGAAGCCCAACGCCCGGAGCAGGCTTGCCGTCGTCCCAAGAGCATTCTATTTTACCAACGATACCGCAACAGCCAACATTTTTACCATCTTTCACGTAAATGTCTTCCACCTTGAAAGTTCCAGACTCGCCAACGCTGACATTTCTGTAGATAGCTTCCATTTCAGACGATGCAAGTTCATTGTAAGCAAAAACTGTATAATCGCCTTCACGAAGATACCTGAACGCAAAACGTCCATCCGCAGAAGTTTTTGTATCGTCGTCAAAAATATCCGCAGAGTTTCCTCCATAAATGATGAATACATCCTGATCTGCCGCCACAACCGTGTCCGGAGCAAAGACGAACGAACCGTCGGCCTCCTCTTTAATGGCGCCATCGTCCACTATTTTATAGACAGTACCTTCAATGGTGGCCTTTCCGCCTTCGCCTTCCTCTTTAGTACACGAAACTGCGAACAGAGCCAACACAACCAACTTAAACGTGATAATTAATGTGTTTTTCATATTTTATAATACTAAATTTATTTTCAAATATAAGTCCTGCCCTAACTGCTCACGAAAACATTCAGCGAAAACTGCCAAAACTTCAGCCAATCTCCGCTCAAGTATTTCAAAAACAAAATACGCCATGTCGAGCCTATAAAGAAGGCCGATGCCACAACGTAGGCAGATTCATCAAACAAACGTAAATATGCACGAACTCAATCCTTAAATCATTCGCCGCATTAAAACGAAACTTTAAAATCAATATCCCTGATCTTCAAAATAGCTGTCGTCATTCAGACTGAGATTGTCCAGTTCATCATCATTGTAAGACTCCAGAAAATCCTCGTCAAATCCGAACGCATCCTTGTCGTTCGCCACCACGCCCAAATCGGAGCCGAACATATCCTCTATCTGCACCGGAGCTTTGCCTTCCGAACGAGAGCATACCGGCTGTTCCAAACTGCCTGAAGAGATGCCCTGCATTTCGATGAAAAAGCATCTGTCGCACATATTGTCGAACACAAAGATAAGCCTCTGCCCCTCGTCCGACACAAACTCTTCCAACTTGGTGTCTTCCATCACGTAACTGTCATACTCAGAGGACGTCTCCATCTCCACAAGAGTAATCTCCTGGCCCTTCTCCCAACTGTCGCTGCAAATGAAGAAGGATGTCATCTGGTCCTTAGTGTACCCCACAGAATCCAGAATAGCATTCTGAAAATCCAAAAAAGTCGCCTCCGAATCTATTTGAATCTCCCTTACAAAGTCATCGACTTCATCCGAACACAAGACAAATTTGAATACCATATTTCCCTAAATTTATTTTGCCGTAAAAGTAACTATTTTTTTAAAACAACACACTCTTTCCCAGATTTTTTTTGCCTTCAACGCCATTTTTTTGCGCAACGGCCGGAATCATCTCAGTTTTTCCTCTATCGAGTCAAGGCTCTGCTTCAGTTCCTTGTCTATTTCAGACTGTTCAGCCACCGTCTTGCACGCATGCAAAACCGTGGCATGGTCTCGGTTTCCGATCAGTTCACCGATTGCCGTCAGCGAGTTTTTCGTGTATTTTCTTGCCAGATACATCGCCACCTGCCTTGCCTGCACCACCACACGCTTTCTCGACTTTGTCTGTATATCGTTCACTTCCAAATTGTAATAGTCGCAAACGACCTCCTGAATCTTGGAAATGTTCACCACCTTGGTCGTTGTGTTTGCAATTTTGCCCACAACTTTCTGCGCGAGATCAAGATTTATCTCCGCATTAATCAATATGGACTGAGCCAAGAGCGAGCTCACCACCCCTTCCAGCTCACGAACATTGTCCGTAACTGCACCGGCGATATAATCCACCACATCTTCAGGTATCAGAAGCCCTTCCGCCTTCACTTTATTCAGCAGAATTCCCTTCTTGGTATTGAAGTCTGGCGCTTCAAGCTCGGCAGACAGCCCCCACTTGAAGCGGCTCAAAATACGATGGTCCAGTCCCTGCAGCACATTCGGCGACTGGTCAGACGTCAGTATAAGCTGTTTTCCAGCCTGATGCAAGTGGTTAAAAATATGGAAAAATGTGTTTTGCGTCCCTGTACGCGAAGCCATGTCCTGAATGTCGTCCACAATAAGCACGTCCAAAGACTGATAAAAATTCAGGAAGTCCGTGGATTTGTTATTCCTCGTCGCCTCCATATATTGAGTCTGAAACTTATTTGCACTGACATACAGCACATTAAGGTTCGGATTAAGACGTTCAGCCTCAAGTCCTATCGCATTAGCGAGATGCGTTTTGCAAGTCCGGAACCTCCGTATATAAACAGCGGGTTAAAAGTGTTTCGTCCCGGTTGTTTTGCAATAGTCATACCGGCCGAACGAGCCAGCAGATTGCAGCCGCCCTCCACAAAGTTGGCAAAAGTGTAATTATGATTCAGCTGCGAGTCAATCTTCTTGCTTGGAAGCCCTTGAAAAGGATTGAACACCGTCTGCCCCTGCCCTGCGTTCTGTCTGCGGCCTCCAGACTGGTCCACCAAAGTCGGAGCGTCTCCTGAATTTGTCATCATGACACGGTAGTTCAGTTTCGCGCCTGAGCCAATAACCCTGTTAAGCACCATAAAAAGGAGGTCACAATAACGGTCTTCGAGCATTTCGTAGAAATACGAGCTCGGCAGCAAAAGCGTCAGCATCTTGTCCTCTATACTCAAAGGCCTGATAGGGACAAACCACACGTCAAAAACCTGCGGCGGCAAAATGTCCTTTATTATAGCAAGACACTCGCCCCACACCTTTTCATGCTCAGCCTTCATATTTATGGCACTGTTCATCAATTAAATATCTCCATCTATTTAGAAGCTGCCCCCGCATACACTCCGCCGCCGGCAAAGACGCGAGCAGACCAAGTTCAAACGGCAAAAACAGCCACAGTTGTGTTACATGATACGACACCAAGCATCTCCTTTTCTCAGAAGCCCGCAGTCTGCAAGACCGCCATTCTCCTTCCAAAAAAACAGAAGAGCTCACATATGTAAAAAAAAATCACCTTTATTTCAGTGCAAATTTCGCCTTATTTTTTCTTAAAAAAAAATTTTAAGATTCATTTTACAAAAAAATATGCGTCACACTACAATTCAAAATGTTATCCAGACACCACGCGACTGCAGTTTGACAGCGTCAGGCACCATCTAACCGCAGCGCTTCAGTTTACGTTTTCTTATTTAGATTCAGACTTATCCTTTTTTCCCCATAAAGAGAATTGCACATAACGTTTAGGATTAGCCTTCAAATCGATAAGCAGTTCGTTCGCGCTGCCAGCCGTATTCGCCAAGTTGTTATACAAAGTCTTGTCGTTCAGCAACATTCCGACCGTACCCTCACCTCTGTTAACCTTGTCTGTTATAGTTTGAAGATTAGCAAGCGTATTGTCAACCCTTTTCATAGTAGCCTGAAAATCCACATGACTCAAATTCGCGCTAACCTTAGAAAAGTCTGTCGTTATCGTATTAACATTTTTCATTATGACAGGCACGTCGTTCTTCATCAGACCGTTAAGCGAGACGGACGCTGACTCTAAGTTAGCAGTCAGACGCTGAATATTTCCGAGCGACTTCTGAATAGCCTGATCTCCGGCAATCAACTTCAACGAAACCAGCAGCGAGTCGAGCTGAGGAACAATGCTCTGAACGCGCGGCATAATCTCAGCAGTCACGGTTGCCATAATTCCGTCGTCAATAAAAGAAGGTATTGTGTCACCCTTCTTGTAGAACACCCCGTTCATTTCAGCATTGAGATTCAGAGAGACATTCGCCCCGCCCAGCAATTCAGAGGTAAGAACCGCCTGTGAATTAACCGGAATCCTCAAGTCATCATCCACCTGCAACACAACCACAACACCATCTTTCGGGTCATCATAATTGTATATGATATCCTTTATCAGACCGATTTTGTAGCCTTTTATCGTGATAGGGCTAGAGACCGACAGTCCATTAACGCGGTCAAACTTCACATAATAATAGTTCGTTGGGTTAAAGATATTTATACCTTTAAGATAGTTAACCCCGAAATAGAGAACAGCGACCGTCGCAATGACTAAAGCTCCGATCCATAATTCCCGACTAAATTTAAATTTCATATTTTTTTATTTAACATTATCATTTCAAATACGGCAACGCCTCCGGAATCGGAAGTTTCACCCCGTTCTTAAACACGACGATGAAGGCGTCCCGGAACGACACCTGAATCTTCTTGCGCAAAGCCGCCGCTCCGTCAAAAGTCTTCTCTTCGCCGTACATATATTTATAGATGCCATTCTCCGCCACTTCAAAAGCAGGCACGCACATCTTAAACTCTCTGCTATTCAAGTCCTTCCGTTTGCTTG
>CALGHE010000027.1 GCA_937915765.1 uncultured Bacteroidales bacterium
GTCGTCATCCTAGGACAGGCAAAAAGAAAGGCGGCATAAAAGTCCATACCGTTATACATGCCAACGAGGGAGTCCCTTCCGACATCAGGTTCACATCAGCGGCAACAAACGACTCGTTTATGCTCAAGCCATCCAACCTCAGCAAGGGCGACATACTAGCCATGGATAGAGCCTATATCGACTACGGGAAGTTCGAGGAATTGTCCCTAAGGGGTGTAATTTATGTGACCAAAATGAAAAAGTCGCTTAAATATGTCATAAATAGCGATGTCATGTATCAAACTCCCGATGGGCTGATGGAGGCAAGAGTGCAAAACGTCACATTTTCTAAGCGTACCAATGATGGTGTCATCTGCCATAACGCACGCATTATAACATATGCCGATGAAAAGAAGCATAAACTAATATCCCTGCTTACCAACGACTTGGATTCAGATCCGTACGAGATTATTGCCATTTACAGACAGCGATGGGAGATAGAACTCCTATTCAAGCAGATTAAACAAAATTTCCCGCTCAAGTACTTCTATGGCGAAAGCGCTAATGCTATAAAGATACAGATTTGGGTTACGCTTATTGCCAATTTGCTATTGATGGTAATGCAAAAACGCCTTACCCGCAGCTGGAGTTTCTCCGGATTAGCCTCTTTGGTAGGAATTGTTCTGATGTATTACGTTGATTTTTACAGCTTGTTCAACAATCCGGAAAAGGACTGGGAAAACATGAAGATTTTGGACAAAAATCCACCTCCTCAACTAACTCTTTTTGTTTAAGGGGGGCTTGTAATTTGAAAAAAGAAATCTCAACCGCATAAAATCAGCGTTTGAGACCCCTTTTTATATCGTTTTTAGTTTTTATCGGACACTAATAATAAATTTTAAAAGTTAATAACTATTTTTTCCATGTTACGGATTTGCATTTGTAAAAAGCATTGTACCCAACAGTTACATTCTCCTCTGAATTGTCAATTACAATATCGGCGTTTTGGCAGTTGCGAAACGCCCAATCTTCAATAGTTGTGACGCTAGAAGGTATTTCGATGCTCGTCAGGCCTCGGCAGTCGGCAAACGCCTTATATCCAATACTTGTGACGCTAGAAGGTATTTCGATGCTCGTCAGGCCACTGCAGAAGTAAAACGCCTCATATCCAATACTTGTGACGCTAGAAGGTATTTCGATGCTCGTCAGGTCACTGCAGCCGGAAAACGCATAATTTCCAATACTTGTGACGCTTGCTGGGATTTCGATGCTCGTCAGGCCACTGCATTTGTAAAACGCCCAATCTCCAATACTTGTGACGCTAGAAGGTATTTCGATGCTCGTCAGGCCACTGCAGCCTTCAAACGCACCATCTCCAATACTTGTGACTCTAGAAGGTATTTCGATGCTCGTCAGGCCACTGCATTTGTAAAACGCATAATTTCCAATACTTGTGACGCTAGAAGGTATTTCGATGCTCGTCAGGCCACTGCAGCCGGAAAACGCAGCATCTCCAATATTTGTAACGCTTGAAGGTATTTCGATGCTCGTCAGGCCACTGCAGCCGAAAAACGCAGCTTCTCCAATACTTGTGACGCTTGAAGGTATTTCGATGCTCGTCAGGCCACTGCAGCCTAAAAACGCAAAATCTCCAATACTTGTGACGCTAGAAGGGATTTCGATGCTCGTCAGGCCACTGCAGAAGTTAAACGCATAATTTCCAAGACTTTTGACGCTTGAAGGGATTTCGATGCTCGTCAGGCCACTGCAGCCTAAAAACGCACCATTTCCAATAGTTGTGACGCTTGATGGGATTTTGATGCTCGTCAGGCCACTGCAGCCGGAAAACGCAAATTCTCCAATACTTGTGACGCTAGAAGGTATTTCGATGCTCGTCATGTCTTTGCGTCCATAAAAAACTGAATCAGCAATACCAGTGACACTATACTCTTTCGAGTTTATCCAAACTTTACTTGGAATGACAACGTCGTACTTATGTATATCCATATACTCTGCCACTTCTACAGTATTTTCTGAGGTTATACTAAATCTAAAGGGAGAATCCTCAATATCTACAACAATCTCTTCTTTCTCCTCTTCTTCATCCTTCTCGCCCTCATCATCTTTCTCATCCGCTTCTTCATCCACCTTCTCCTCTTCTTCCTTCTCTTGTTCCTTCACATCTTCGTCTCCACACAACATGAAAACTCCCGTAAATATCAGCGACAATGCCACCAATAGTGAAAACTTTAGTTTCATACTCATAAATTTTTTATGGTAAACAAATTAGTTAATTATCTTCTGCTTAAACCTAAATTCGGCAAATGGCAAACTTATATCCGCAAAAAAAGTGCGTCTTACGCAGACCGTAAAGTCGTGCAACCATATATAGGTTATTGATATTTATCATACTGATTTTATTCATCTCTTTCTAAGTTTTAAACACCATACCACTCTTCAAAAAATTTAGTGGTGTTAGGTTTCACAAAACTAAAAAAAATTAAAACAACCACAAAATAAAAAAAATATAACAAGAAAAAAATTTTCAGTCCCAAAGAACTTGCATCTTTGAAATGGCATAAATTGGGCAGATAGCAACATTCCGGATTATCCCACTCTCCTTATCGCAATACTCTAACTTTCCAAAATTCTCTAAAGAACATCTAACTGCATCAGTTATTTTTTTCTCTTGCATAAACATCCATAAACTTTTCATGCCTCCTTGCGTGCCAGCCTTTACCTCTATCGGTAATATACGTTGCCTATGTCCAACTACATAATCCACCTCTGCCTGAGAGTTTTTTGCCTGTCTAACCCAATAAAACAAATCATGCCTGATATTTGGAGTCTGATAGCGCAAGTATTCAAGACCGACAATCATTTCTGCCATAGCTCCTTTATTTACAAGCTCCGCCGCACCCATTGTCAGTATCTGAGACGTTATTTGGGTTATGTCTCCCATCGTCATATTGAGCAATCGCAACATAAGACCGGAGTCCAGTAGCAAATATTTTCTGTACGAATCATCAGACTCACTGCCAAGAGGCAGCCCATTTGCGCTTGTATGTGTCACGGGGGTAAGAATTCCCGCCAAAGTCAACATTCCAAGAGCCTTTTTCACCTCTTCTGTCTTATATCCGCCTCCAACCTGAGAGCAGACAAACTTTTTTGTAGCCTGCACCGCCGCACTTCGCAACGTTTGACGAAGGAGCGTAGGGTCAACTCTTTTCCTATATTTAGGAAAATCATCTTCATAACTGACTACTATATCGTCTTGCACCTCTTGACATTGCAAAAAATCATGCGTCTCAACCCATTTTGCAACAGCCTCCGGCATCCCTCCCACAAGTATATACACACGTAACAGACTCACCAATTTATCATGCAATGGTTCAGAAAGCGGACAAGAGAGCGTAGCTTGGTTTCGCACATCAATAAGCTGATGCTCTCCGTTCGCTTTTAAAAACTCATCGAATGTCATCGGATACATAAACATCGAGTGGATACGTCCAACACCAAAAGTTGGCAGTTCATCTAATGCAAATTCCAGCAACGACCCTGCTGCTATCACGTGCAGTTCAGGCATATCCTCCTTAAAGAAGCGTAAGGACATAATCGCTTCCGGACACTCCTGTATTTCGTCCAAAAACAACAGAGTTGCTCCTGCCTTTATCGGTTTGCCACACATTGCTGCCATTTGTGGCACTATTCGCGCAACGTCCAGATTATCTTTAAACAGCAACTTATATTCCGGTTGCTTTTCAAAGTTTATCTCCACGTAGTGCTCAAACGCATTGCCTAAGTGACGAACTGCTGTCGATTTCCCGACTTGACGCGCCCCTCTCAACAACACAGGCTTATGATTATCGCGCGAAGCCCATTCTGATAAATATGCATCTATTATTCTTTCGTAATACATCATAACTTACTATTATTCAACCACAAATATACAAGATAGATTTTATCCAAACAAATAATTCGCCGATTTTCGGAAAAATCCAAAGAAATATTTTTGCTATTTTCGGAAAAATCCAAAGAAATAAATTTTGACACACCCCGAAAAACACAGTTCGCCGAGCCTATAAAGTCCCGACGAACTATATATTTGGCAACAGCAGACAGCCCTACTGCACCGTTGCAATCTTGTTAATCAAATCTTGATAGGTAGCCACTTTGTGGTACCATGTAGGCACAACTTGCTTCTTATGAACTGTGGTTTACCTCCTGAACATGCAACTTTTACACAAATAAGATGAATACAAAAGGTTGGTCAAGAGATACTTCGTCATGCGCTAAAGTCTGAAATCTAATAACTTTACAGCTACGCCACCCTCGCTACAAACCAAATATGCAGGTATTCCGCAGCAAAAGCCTCAAAAAAACTTTGCCCACAGATATGATGTTTGTGGGCAAAGCTAAAAAATTATCTCGAATGGATTTTACTCTCCTTCCTGTTCTAAACCTTCTATCAATTCAGCATCTGGCTTTGCTAAAAAGAGCATGCCTAACATGTTTGCAATATAACAGAACCAAAATACATAATCGTCAAAACCTAAACATAAAGCGAGTGACAATAACAAGACCCCGTAAAATGCCCCAAATCTGATCATAAAATAGAACTTATATGAAGACTTTGTCAACACACCCTCCATATTAGCCTTTTCTATTCTTTTCTTGACAATAATAGACACCACAAAAGCCACTACCGTTAAAGCCACAATTAAAATACTGATGCCCTCCTGACTAATGAGATTCTCTTCTAACAACACTTTTCCAAAAGAGAAATTTGAGAAACCAATCACCGAAAAAAACACAGTTAACATCACAACGCCCATAATCATCGCAAAATGAATAACTTTAAGCATTTTCAAATTAAGTGGATAATTCTTCAAATCCATAATTACATAATTTTTTAAAATTCTACAATCTATATTTTATCCTCAAACTCGAAATCTCCGACTAGTTTGAGCCGAAAAGTCACAAGCACTTTGCAAATTTAATAAAAAAGAGCAACTTATCATCATCAAGGTGTGTTTTTCAGATATTTCAAAACACTAAAAAGATATGTTTTCCAATGTTTCTTATTGTCAATTTGGTGCGTTTTCCGATAATTTAAAGCATAAAAAAGGTGCGTTTTCCAATATCTTTTATTGCTAATTTGGTGCGTTTTCCTATATTTACAAACCCAGAAAAGGTGCGTTTTCCATAACTAAAAAAGCAGACTTACTAAAAGCCTGCTCTAACCTGCTGCCTCGCATTGACATTAGTCCAAAAATTGCGTTATAACATTAGACTCGTTCTGAAAGAACATCACATAATAGATTGGAATATAAGTAATTCCGTTCTTTGTATAAACCTTCTGCTCATTAGATAGCACATAGGCTCTTTTTACATTGTACTCATCGTTAGCCAAAAACTTATTCAATGCACTGTGGACGGTATAATCCTTTCCGGACTTAACCTCTATCGGGATATTTGACAAATTATCCACATCATCAATCAGATAGTCCACCTCTCCGTTTTTCTTGTTGTCGTAATAGTACAAATTATATCCGTGCGCCTTCAGCTCTTGCGCCACCACCGTTTCATAAACCGAGCCGAGGTTAACGCTTCTTTCATCAGACATTATCGCAGATATGTTGTTGCGGTAGAACAAGCCCGACAAAATACCCACATCGTTTAGATAGAGCTTCAGCAAATTCTTTCCGCAGTTTTCGGACAACGGATAGGTCGGAGTGCTGATAGCCTTCACGTCCAAAGTTACGCCTGCTGAAATTAGATAGTCAAACTCGTCAAGATAGTCGTCGCTTCTCTTCCAGCCTTTGTCTTCAATATCCTTCACCACAACTCTCTTCTTCTTATTTTCAAGATTGGACGGAATCATGTCAAAAATGCGTCGAATCTTCAATCGCTTATTATGCTGCTCTTCATACTTTGACGCATCCACAGCGTATAAATTGTGGGTCTCTTTCTGCACCGACCTGAAACGTTCTACATTTCGGCTTTCGACGAAAATCTCCACCGCTCTCGGCAAACCGCCCACCAGAAGATACTTCTTAAAGAGGTCCATTATTTTGCTGTGCATCGCATCCGGCAAAGCCTGGCTGTTTTCAAAACACTCCCTCATCACATCAATAGCACCTTCGCCCACTCCGTTGGCAAACAGGAACTCCTCAAAGTCCAAAGGATACATGTGAACAACCTCCAGACTGCCTATCGGCAAGGACTGTATCTGCTTCAATGTAACGCCAAGCAAAGAGCCGCTGGCTATGTAGGTAAACCTGCCCTCCTTCATCAAAAACTTCACAAGGGTGAGAAGATGGTCGTAAGCCTGTATCTCGTCGATAAACACAAGGGTGTTGGACTTATCCTTCAACTTGCTGCCAGCCACAACGCTAAGAGCCATGTAAAAATCTTTTGTGGTCTTGGCCTCCGCAAAGACTCTGTCGCCCAACTTATCCTCTTCCATATTGATTTCTACATAGTTGGAGAACACACGTCGCCCAACCCAACGAATTATATAGGACTTTCCTATTTGTCGGGCTCCATCAACCAACATCATTCTGTCCGAGTTTGATGTCAGATACTCCTCTATCCTTTTGGTTATCTTTCTATACAACATGTTACTGCCTGTTTATCAGGTGCAAATATAATGCTTTTTTTGATAAACGGTGCGTTTTCCAATAGATTTTACAATAAAAATGGTGCGTTTTCTATGGTTTTACACGGTCTAATAGGTGCGTTTTCCAATAATATAGATATTTTAAATAGTGCGTTTTCCGATAGATTTTATAGTTAAATAGGTGCATTTTCCATAGTTTTACACGGTCTAACAGGTGCGTTTTCCAATAATATAGATATTTTAAACGGTGCGTTTTCCGATAGATTTTATAGTTAAATAGGTGCGTTTTCTATGGTTTCACACAGTCTAATAGGTGCGTTTTCTGATAATATAGATAGTTAAAATGGTACGTTTTTCGATTTCGACACACAAAAAAAAGCGTATAGGTCAAAAAAAATGCGTCAGACATTCTCCGACGCATTTCTTTATTCTCTTTGTTATCAAATCTTCAAAAGCTCCATCGCCCAATCTACCTTCTCTTGCATAGGCATTGAGGCGTCCATCCAGTTTATCCTCAAGCCGCGACGCTCCATACCTCTGAACCACGTCATCTGCCTCTTTGCAAACTGATGAATGGCTATTTCCAACTCGCTAACCATCTGCTCGTATGTAAGGTTTCCTATTATATAATTTGTAAGATACTTATATTCAAGGCCGTAATAAATCATATCATCCGACGAGACTCCCGAATCAAGTATTGCGCGCACTTCATCTACCATGCCCTCGTCCAGACGACTGCGAAGCCTTGCCGAGATTTTGCGTCTGCGCTCCTCTCTGTCTATATCCACCCCGATAATCACACTGTTTATCTGCGGAAAAGCGGAAACATCCTTAGACTGGCTCTGATAATACTCCTCAATCTCGATAGCCCTTATAGCACGCTTCACTGTGTCAACGTCTGTTGTGTTATGGAGCGTTTTGTAACTTTTAAGCATCTCTGTCAACTCTGCAAGCGAACAATTTTGCAGTTTCTCCCTAAGTTCTTTATTTTCAGGGACAGGCAATAGCTTGTAGCCTTTCAGCACAGACTCTATGTAAAGTCCCGTACCACCGCAAAGGATAGGTGTTTTGCCCCTTTCTCGAATATCCTGATAAGCGTTCAGGAAATCTCTCTGGAACTCAAAGACATTATATTTGTACCCTGGCTCGGCGATATCAATAAGATGATACGGAATTTTCTTTCCGTCCACCTCATAATCGGCAAGGTCTTTTCCTGTGCCAATATCCATTCTTCTGTAAACTTGTCGTGAGTCGCCGCTTATGATTTCACTATCTAAACGAGCCGCAAGATTAGCCGCAAACGTAGTCTTTCCGCTTGCGGTTGGGCCCAATATGGTTATCAAGTCTATATTTGTCATTCCTTTATCTTGTTACGATGAAAATGATCACCCGTATATTTCACAAAAAGTATCACCGCCGCCAGATCCAGCAGACCGCCTACCAAAAAGGCAAAAGAGAAGTTGCAGACCGAACTGAGGTATCCGCCGGACAGCAGTCCGATTCCTATACCGATGTCCCACGATGATAAGTATGTGGAATTTGCAGTGCCTCGCTTATTGTTAGGCGCAAGCCCTACAAAAAGTGCGTTAGTAGCCGGAAATATAGTTCCGTAACCTACCCCTATAAGTAATGCGTTCACATAAAAAAGCGTCTGTGTCAGTTTTGGCGACGTCTCCGCGAACAGAACCAGCGACGGCAACAGGAAAAAAGAGAACGTAGCAATGGATGCGCCCAGAGCAATGACCTGAGTCAGGCGCCCCTTGTCAACCTGCTTGCCAGAGAAGAGCCGCGACAGCGCTATCCCTACCGCCATAAAACAATAGAACAGCCCAATAGAAGTGTTTATGCCCAGCTCCTCGCCGTACAAAGCGATATATGAAGTTGTTATTCCGTAAGGCACTGCAAGAAGCAGCAAATTTATTCCTGCAGGAATCCCCTTCTTTAGTATAAATCGGTCTAAAGAGATTGGCTCTTTCACAACCCTCGGCTTTGGAGCTGTCTGTATTTGAGTCGCCACAAACAAAGAGACCGTGCCGACAGCAAATGCTCCGTAAAAAATCACATTGTAACTGTAATGGTCATGCAGATACATTCCGACCATCGGACCTATAGCCATCGCAATGTTGTTAGAGAGACCGTAATAGCCAAGCCCCTCGCCCCTGCGCGACGACGGCATGATGTCTATCACGATTGTGTTTCCCGCTATTGTCGCCATTCCAAAAGCCAGACCATGCATAATGCGCATAACGGCAAAAACCAATACGCCACCGGCTAACGGATAGCCTGCAAATATCAATATGAAGAAGAACAAAGCCCCAAGATAGAGCGGCTTGCGGGCGAATGTGTCAACAAGATAGCCCGAAAACGGACGTATGGCAAGAGCCGCAACCGTGTAACAAGACAGCACGATCCCAACAACCTGATTCTCCGCATCAAACGCATCTTTCAGATACAAAGCCAATATAGGCATAAGCAGATAAAAACAGAAAAACATCAAGAAGTTAGCCAATGCGCTGCATATATAGCTAACCGTAAATAATTTATCTTCTCTTTGACTCTCGTCCATCTCTACAAATTTTAACGCGCAAAGTTAACCATTATGAACAAAACAGAAAAAAGGTTTCTGCCTTTTTTGCAAAAACCTTTACCATTATTTCCTGTTACAGAATAAAAAGACTTAAACGCCTAATTTATAAACATTGTCTAAAACTGATAATTAACTTTAAAAGAAAATGCGCCGCCGTTAAAAAATGCATCTTCTCCGTCACCACTGCAACCAGAACAGACATCTTCATGATACCGAGCAACCGTCCATCCTGCAGAAAAAGATAGCGCTCTCGCTTCTGAATAGTGCTTCTTAATCCCTACCGAAGGTGACAAATAAAAGGACGACGAACCTATTTTTTCATCAACAAACATCATAGCTCCGCCTTTGAAATCTAAAAACGGCGTCACTTTAGTCTTTAGGATATTCACCTTAAAATCTATATGCAAAGGAACTGACCTGTCGCTATACATAGACCCAAGAAACCTGAAACCTGCCCCTGCGCCAAGCTGCAGATGATTGTTAAACTGATAGCCAAAAATTATATCATAGCCAAAAGCCCAAAAACTGCCGCACTCTGCAACCTGCTCTATCTGCGACCTGTAGCCTTTAGTGCTAAAATTCTTAAACCGCTCTTCCGCCAAAGAGGCGACCTTGTCCATTTCATAAACACGAACTGTATCATCGTCGGTTCTAAATTTCACTTGTTCGCCAGTCGCCTCCACAAACTCGCCTTTCAAGACGCTTCCGTCCTTCATTATCAAAATTTCTCTGGCTGACGCTGAAAACAGAACGCCAAACAGTGCAATTATCAAAAAAACAAACTTTCTTTTCATCTTTTTACTGTTCCAATTTAGTGAAAACTCTTCAAAAACCTCAAAACTGATAATTTATTTTAAAGGAGAATGCACAACCTGCATAATACTCATCGTCTAAATAAAAGTAATTTTCCACACACTCTGCAATAGCAAGACCAGTGGAGACCGACAAGGCTCGCGCTTTGGAAAAATGACGCTTCACTCCTACCGACGGAGAGATATAATAACCAGTTCCAAATTCGCCAAACTGCAATAAAGTCCCTGCTTTCAAGTTGATGAACGGCGTAACCTTCGTTTTAAATAAATTCGCCTTAAAATCCACATACAAAGGAAGCCCGAAATCGCCACTCAAATCGCTCAAATATCTGACACCCACACCGCCTCCAAGCTGAAGATGACTGTTGAACTGATAGCCGAAAATAGCATCATAACCGAATGTGCCAAATTCACCAGACTCAAGCACCTGCTCAATCTGAGTTCTGTAACCTCTCTTGCTGAAAACATAGTTCTTTTCCGCCTCAGCTTTTCTTCTCTCCGCCTCTGCCTGCGCCATCTCCTCTTCTGTTGGCGGCTCTTTTGTCAGCGAAACAACATCGCTCATATTGCAGCTTCCTTTGTAGCCATCATCTGTCTTAAATTCCACACGTTCGCCTGTGGCTTCTATCAGTTCGCCCTTTATCACACTGCCGTCCTTCAGTTTCAGAACATCTTTGGCTTCCGCTGTAAACGCCGCGCCTGTCAATGCAATCATCAAAACAACTAATATTCTTTTCATCTTTCCGACTGTTATTTTTATAATATTATCTTTAAACAAAAAAACATATTCTAAAACTGATAATTTAGCCTGACGTTAAATGACCAAATCTCAGAAGAATGGTATCTTTGTCTTTGCCCTTCCTCAAACTCGTAGTCTTCACAGCAATATTCGTCGCATAAACTATAATATTCTGCACAAGTAAGACCTAAGGAGATAGACAATGCACGTGCCTTCACAAAATGAATCTTCACTCCAAACGACGGTGAATAGTAGCAAGACGAACCGTCCTCGTTCAAATACAACAGCCTGCCCGCCTTCATACCAAAGAATGGCGTAACCTTCCTCTTTGAGCAATTAAATCTAGCGTCTATATACAGCGGCATCAAGTACTTGCTTTTTGTCCAGGCGCATCTCCTAAAGCCTGTGCCAACACCAAAGAACAGACGACTGTTAATCTGATAACCCAAAATAGCATCATAACCGAACATAAGGAAAAAAATGCCCAAGTCCAAATTCTGCTCCAACTGCTTCCTGAATCCTTTAGTGCTGTAACATAGCGGCTTTTCTGCAATTGCGACCTTAATACTCTCTGTATTATCTTGCTCTGCCGTGTCTTTTCCAAAATGTTCCACTTCGCTCAATTCAAAGACCCAAAGACTGCCGTCTGCGCTTTCTACTTTTAAGTGTTCGTCCGACAGTTCTATCAGTTCGCCTTTGACAACACTGCCATTTTTCAAATTCACAAAATCTTTGGCCGACACAGAGAACAGCACGTTTACCAAAGCGAAAATCAAAACTGCAAAAATCCTTTTCATTTTTTCAATTATAACAAAAAAACATAATCCGATTAAACTCTAAAACTGATAATTCAACTTGAACGAAAAAGCCTTCCCTATATACTCTTTGCGTTTCACAACAGCCTTCTCTTCTAAGTTATGCAGGCCAGACACAGACTCTTTGCAAACTTCTGCAAATGCACCGCCCAACAAAAATGATAAAGCTCGAGCCTTTGAAAAATGAATCTTTATTCCGGCTGTCGGTGACACGTAAGGAGACGCTCCCCATTTTTTAAGAAACAAAAATGTACCCGCCTTCAAGTCAAAAAACGGAGTGACCTTAGTTTTCAAGATATTCACTCTAAAATCTACATACAAAGGAGCTCCACCTCCGTCATACATCTCTTCTAACGATCTCAAACCGGCACCTCCGCCAAGCTGAAGATGGCTATTGAACTGATAGTCGAAAACCACATCAACACCAACCGCCGTGAAATCTCCTGTTTCTGCTACATATTCAATCTGTGTTCTGTAGCCTCTCTTGCTGAACTCCTTTCTCCCCTCCTTTTTCTGCAGAGTCTCATTCTCAGGCTGCGGCTCTCTTTGCATGGACAAAACCTCCTCCACACCGAACACCCATACGCTTCCGTCCGAGTCCTTAAATTTGATCTGATTTGAAGAACCTTCTATCAGTTCGCCCTTTATCACACTGCCGTCCTTCAGCTTCAGAACATCTTTGGCTTCCGCTGTAAACGCCGCGCCTGTCAATGCAATCATCAAAACAACTAATATTCTTTTCATCTTTCTTATTGTTATTTTTACATCACAAGCACAAATTTAATCATATTGTGCAAAACAAAAAAAGGTTTCCGCTCTTTTTTACGGAAACCTTTATCTTTAGCCTTATCTTTTAAAACTGATAATTTATCTTAAAAGAAAACGCACTACCTGTATAATAATAGTAATAATCATAATCATAGTAATAATCATAGTCTTCACATTCCGCCCACGCTACCCCTGTAGATATAGACAAAGCCCGAGCTTTTGAGAAATGAATCTTCACACCTACTGACGGTGAAAAATAAAATGATGGATCTGCAGTTATTAATGCTCCAGCTTTTAAATCAGCAAACGGAGTAACCTTTGTTTTTAAAAAATTCACTTTGAAATCCGCATACAAAGGGACCCCGAAGCCATCTCCTGTTACTTCGCCGCTAAGCCCTCTCAATCCAATACCACCTCCAAGCTGCAAATGACTGTTGAACTGATATCCAAATATAGCGTCATAACCAAACGCCACAAAATCTCCAAATTCCAACGTCTGTTCTATCTGAGTTCTGTAACCCTTCTTGCTGAACTCTTTCTTCTTTTTTGGAGCAGCCTCTGTCTCTTCCGCAACAGTCTCTTCTGCCTGCTTCTCTTTTGTCACGGAGATAACCTCGCTCATGCCGTAAACCCATAGACTGCCGTCTGCGGTCTTAAATTTAACCTGCTCTCCGGTGGCTTCAATAAGCTCTCCTTTAATCACACTTCCGTTCTTTAAAGACAAAATGTCCCTTGCCGACACCGAAAACACCCCACTTGCCAAAGCAAGCATCAAAACAACAATTTTCTTTTTCATTTTTTATAAATAAATATTAATAAAAGCACACACAAAACTCTGATGACAACAGAATCAACAAAACGACAAATCCAACGTTTACTGTCTTAATAATTCCAACAACACCGGTATTTTCACGTCATCATTTCAGTTTCAAGCAAATACCGCCTTGAGCGTTTGGCAACCCGGCGCCTGTGTCAACGCCAAATTCAGCTTTCAGCCCAAACACATCTCCAAAGTAATAACGCATGCCCACAAACGGTCCGAAACAGAACTTGCTTCCTATCGGATGTTCGCCAGTATAAGATTCGTAGTTGTACGGCTCTACATAGTTCCAAATCCTGAAGCGGCCGCCCATAAGCAGACCTCCGTACAAATCCATGCTCTCCACCACTTCGTAGTGAAACGAAAAGCGGAACGCAAGGAACATGTTGAACACCGTCGCATCATAAGGCCAGCGACCATTATAGTGGTATCCGTTGTGCCAATAATCATCCTCCCAGCCCCAGCAGTCGTCATAGTAGAAACTTGCGATACCGCCAAAGCCTAAAGCTCCTTTTCCGCCAGAAGATTTTGCGCCATTCTTTCCGCCTTTGCTCTTACCCTTCGAACCGCCGAAAAAACCGCTCGGCCCGCCAAAGTCAAGCGTCACGGACACCGGAGGCATAAGCACGTCTCTGTTCGTTGTCCCTGATGATGTAGGCGACCCTATAGTAAAATCAAGGACAGCGCTGCCCTTTTCAAACGTTGACTGCTGCGCTTCCGCGCTGAACACAAAAAACGACGCAACAGCCACAAATGCTAAAACTAACTTTCTCATTTTTTACATTAAAGGTGGATTCTATAAATTCATTTCGAGGAATTTTTGAATTTATTTCGAGTAAATTGCTGAGCGAAAGAAAGGTGCAGTGCGGGCACTGTGTCCGACTGACAATCAACAAGTTGCCGAAATAAATCAAAAAGTGCCGAAAAGTTTATCAACCCACAATTTGTACATTTTAATTATAAACAATGAATTTGTAAAACTCACCTAAACTTAACCTTCCTGTGAATAAAATGCGGCATACGTCATTTCACACTCTCTACCGCATAAAAAAAGTTGGGCGAACCCAACTCTTTTTCTATGATATCCTGTCTATTAGAAATTGAAAGAGACACCAGCCGAGAACATTGGCAAGTTACCTTCATTCCAGTCAAATACAGGGAATTCTGCCTTCACGCCAAACACGTCAGAGAAATAATACTTGCCTCCAAAGAACATACCGCCGGCATACTTAACGTCAGTGTCAAAATCAGCGTCGTCTGTCGGAGACCAGATGTTCACTCCATTAGCAAGACCTCCGTAAACATCAAGGTTTTCAACAAACTGAAAATGGAACGCAGCTCTGAACAACACTGTATTTTGCAAAATACCAAATTCACCATTGAAATGAGGAACATCTTTTTCGTATGCACAAATGCCATAGTAGAATCCCAAGTCAATAGCACCATTCTGACCGAAAGCGCTTGTATTGATAAAGCCCGAAGTAACACCCCAATTTCCGTCAATAGAAATCATAGGCATTTTTCCGTCCGCGTCTCCAGCAGGAGGCACACCCAACATAATACCAAGACTGAAGTCACCCGGTGTAGCATACTGAATACCACCAACTTTTGCATTAGCTGTAGCAAAAGCTAAAACAGAAACGATAAAAATTAAAACCTTTTTCATTTTCCCCTAAAATTTGTTTAAAATTATGTCGCAAAGATACGCTTTTTTTTCTATTATAAAACTTTTGCTATGTTAAAAAACATAAATCATGATAAAAAAAGAACTTTCGCCTAAAATCCAAGATAATTAAGGCTAAATTATTTGCAAATATCAAAAAAAATCTCTTCCTTTAAGGGTAATAAAAAAACATAGAAGCGAACTTGCCATCCTTGTCCTTTTGTCAAATTCGACAAAGGATTAATAGCGAGAAGAATGCTATTTAAATTAAAGACAAATAGCATTCGCAGTTTTTGTGCTTTCATTTTGTCAGAAAGGCACTCTATTTTCTGACTTTTACCAAAAATGATAGATTTTTCGCTTTCAAAACCGCCTTTTTATCTTTTATACAGGATGTCCACCGCAATCACCAGTTTCAAAACGTCACATAATTACCAGCCTTAACACAGAGAATAACAAAACCTACAAAATAAGCAACACTCATTCGCAGTGCACACAATTGCAATTTGTCAAAAAAACACTATTTCATAACACATTGTCACGCTTGCTCTTTTTTCGTCTCTCTACTTTTGAAAAAAACATCATTTACCAAAAACAAAAAAAGACAAAATCTGTTAATATTTACGTACATTTTTCACTTAAGGTTTGAACAAAATATTTAAATTTGTCGTCTCAAAAAACTTACGTATATGCAAACTATATTTTCACTGCTTATTGTCGAGCACAAGTTCTGGGGAGCTATGTTTCAGCCATACATGCTTAGCAAGGTTGCAAACTACTACTCTATCGAAGAGCTGTTATCGTCAAAAAACATAGACAAATTTTCCCTTACAGAGACAGAAAGAGATATAGTTAACCTATGCGACAATTACAACGACAACAATATTGTGAAGACATTCTCAAAGGAGAAAGTCACGCTCGCTGAGTTCATGCGCAAAAACAAAAACAACAGCAACATCATAGAGTTTATTCTAAAGCACATAGACAAGAACGTATATAAAGTGGCAGAACTTTTGAAGGAGACAGACATTCCTGTCTATCACAAAAAAGCGTTCACAAATCTGTATGATTCAGACCGCATAAATGTGGATAAGGAGTTCAGCAAATGCACGGTACTGTTTGAACGCACGTCCGAGGACCTTCGCTACTCGCGCAAAGTCATAAACGGCGGCACACAGATAAACCTCAAAGGCGGCTCTCCGCTTGTGCTAAGCAACTCGCCTTGCTGCATTCTCCTTAAAAACAACCTCCTGACATTTAAAGATATAGATTACAACAAAATATCGCCTTTCTTCAGCAAGGAATTCATCTCTATTGCAAAGAAAACGGAGAGAAAGTACATGGAGACATTCGTGATGAACGCTATAAAAGAGGACGATGTGGAGGCTAAAGGATTCTGCATAAGACATAACACCATGGATTTTGAGCCGGTCGTGACCGTTTCGCACGATTTCAACCAAAACGCAGTGCTGAATTTGGATTTCAAGTATGGCGACAAACTTTACCATTCGTTCGTGCAGTCTCCAAAACAGGTGGCTTTGGAGGTGACCGGCGACCAATACGTGTTCACCATCACCGAACGTGATTTGGAGAGGGAGAAATTTTACGTTCACACGCTGAACGAAGCAGGGTTTCAGTGTGTGAACACTGGTCTGCGTCCGTACAACTCTGAAAACTGCAACATATACGACATCATAGATCTTCTGACTGCAAACAAGAGCATTTTGTCCGACTTCACTTTAAACATAAACTTCGACGACAAAAACTTTGTTATTGCGGACTCCGAAATCCAGACGAATTTTTCAGAGCAGAACGACTGGTTCGACATAAACGCCACTGTTTTTATCAAAAACTTCTCCATACCATTCTACAAACTGAGAAACAACATACTGAACGGCAATCGCGAATACGTTTTGCCAGACGGCAGCGTCGCTGTTTTGCCGCAAGAATGGTTTACAAGATACTCCGACTTGTTCAGCTTTGGAGAAGAGACAGACAGTGGCTCTATCAGGCTGAAAAAAATGCACGTAGGCATTTACAATGCTCTGGAATCAATCGATTTGCCTGACAAGCCTTTAATCAAAGACGAAATTATTCAGGACGTTCCGGAGGGCGTTAATGCGACTCTGCGAAACTACCAGCAGGAGGGCTATTCCTGGCTCTGCTATCTATATAACAACAACCTCGGCGGATGCCTTGCCGACGACATGGGTTTAGGAAAAACCCTGCAGTTCCTTTCCTTCTTTCAATACCTGTACAAAGGCCTGAAGAAAAAGGAAGTCAGCCAATCCGCTAACAACGGATGGTGCCACAACTCGGCTGAACCTACATTGTTCGACTTGGCCGAATATTCTCCAAAAAAAACTGATGATGCGGACGAGCGCCGCCAATCCGCCGAAAGCAAACACGCTTCGCTTGTAATCATGCCAACGTCTTTGCTTCATAACTGGAAAAACGAAATAAAAAAATTCACTCCTGAGCTGTCTGTGCTCGACTATTCGGGACAAAAGCGCGTCAGAACAAAAAACATAGACAAGATATTTCAGCACTACAACATCGTGCTGACAACGTACGGAGTTATCAGAAACGACATTGATTTTCTGAGCACTTATAACTTCGAGTGCATTGTGCTGGACGAAAGCCAGTACATAAAAAACACGTCGTCTCAAATATACCAGTCTATTCTGAAACTTGAAGCGAACCGCAGATTTGTAATCACAGGAACACCGATAGAGAACTCTCTGACCGACCTCTGGGCCCAGCTCAACTTTGTAAACAAAGGCATGTTAGGCTCTCTCTCATTCTTCAAGTCTCATTATGTAACACCTATCCAAAAATACAAAAACACCAGCCAGCCCTCGGTTGCCGACCTGGAGCGAAAGCTGCAGCACTTGATAAAGCCCTTCGTGCTGAGACGCACCAAAAGCGAGGTGTCTAAAGACTTGCCGCCGGTGATAGAACAGACTGTGCTTTGCGAGATGAACGAATCTCAGAACAAACTTTATCAGACAGAAAAATCTGCTATCAGAAACTCGCTGATGGACCAGATTCTGCAAAAAAGAGACTCCATCCTCGCTATTTCGGCGCTGCTTAGGCTTAGGCAAATCGCAAACCATCCGCAGCTGGTGGACGAGTCCTGCGAGCTCGACTCCCCCAAATTGGAGAGCGTGCTTTCTCATATAGAAAGTTTGCAGGCTGGCGGACACAAAGTGCTGATATTCTCATCCTTTGTCAAATTGCTGAACATCGTCGAGGAACGACTTAACAGCTTAGGTTTCAGTTATGAGAAACTGACCGGAGAGACCTCAAATCGAGAAAAGGTTATTGAATCATTTCAGAATAACCCAGAAAAAGTATGCTTCCTCATTTCGCTCAAGGCCGGAGGCGTGGGACTGAACCTGACTGCAGCCGATTATGTATTCATACTCGACCCTTGGTGGAATCCGGCCGCAGAACTTCAAGCTATAAACAGGTCGCACCGAATAGGACAAAAAAGAACTGTAATGGTATATAAATTCATAACAAAAGATACTGTAGAAGAAAAAATACAACAGCTGCAATGCGAAAAAAACAAACTCGCAAACACGTTCATCAACACAAACAACCCGTTTGCCGCTATGGAGTTTGAAGAGATTAGAGATTTGTTCGCATAAAACAATATAAAGCTGATTCAAAGAGACTTAGCCCGTGCTTGCAGAAAAAAATGCAGATAACCTGCTTTTTCTCTGTTTCCCTAAAATATTTGACAAAAGCATATTTTTACAACAAACTAAAAATCAGCCAATTACAAAAAAGAAAAAAGAAAAAAGATGAAAGGTTGATATTTTTTAACGTTTTTATTAATCGAAGTTAAAACCATTTTACTAAATTTGCGTAAAACGTTTTAATAAATTTTAAAGGTGAATAACGGTATTGTCATAATTCCTACTTATAACGAGAAGGAAAATATTGAGAAAATAATCAGGGCGGTGTTTGACCTCCCGAAGACATTTCATATTTTGGTTATTGACGACGGCTCCCCGGACGGCACTGCAAACATCGTAAAAGGTATGCAAAATGAATTTCCGGAACGTCTCCATATTATAGAACGTTCTGGCAAACTCGGGCTGGGCACGGCTTATATCACAGGGTTCAAATGGGCTATCGAGCACAAATATGACTATATCTTCGAGATGGACGCCGACTTTTCTCACAATCCGAACGACCTGCTCAAACTGCACTCCGCTTGCGAGGACGAGGGCGCAGACCTTGCAATCGGCTCCAGATACATCTCTGGCGTGAATGTCGTGAACTGGCCTATAGGAAGGGTGCTGATGTCTTATTTCGCCTCTAAATATGTTAGAATGATCACAGGAATGAACATCGCCGACACAACCGCCGGATTCAAATGCTACAAACGGGAAGTGCTGGAAACCATAGACCTCGACAAGATCAGGTTTAAAGGGTATGCGTTCCAAATCGAAATGAAGTTCACCACTTATATGTGCGGCTTCACTATCAAGGAGGTGCCGATAATTTTCGTAAACCGTATGCTCGGAGTCTCTAAAATGAACGGAGGCATATTCGGAGAGGCTGTCTTCGGGGTGATCAGACTTAAATGGAGAAGTTTCTTCAGAAAATATCCGCAGAAAGGATCCGCTAAAACGAATTGATTTTATAAACTTTAGACAATAATAATAAAATGAAAACTATACTGATTCACAATGCCAAAATCATAAATGAAGGCAATTCTTTTAAAGGCTCTCTTCTTATTGAAGGAGACAAGATTTCTAAAATCTTCAAGGGCGACGTGCCTGAGAATGTGATTAAAAACTCTGACGTCATTGACGCTGACGGAAAGTGGGTGCTGCCTGGTGTCATAGATACTCACGTGCATTTCCGCGAACCGGGACTGACTGACAAGGCCGACTTCCTCACTGAGTCCAAAGCGGCCGTGGCTGGAGGCGTGACGTCTTTCTTGGATATGCCAAACACAAAACCGCAAACTACATCTATGGCGCTATGGAACGAGAAAGCGGACATCGCCGCTAAAAAGTCTTTGGCGAACTTCTCTTTCTACCTCGGCGCGACAAACGACAACATCAACGAAATCATCAACGTTGACAAAAACAAAGTCTGCGGTATCAAAATATTCATGGGCTCTTCTACTGGCGACATGATGGTGAACGACATGAGCGTAATCGAAAAGATTTTTGCTGAGTCTCCTATACTTGTGGCTACTCACAACGAAGACGAAGAGATGATCAAAGCCAATATTGAAAAATACAAGGCTGAATTTGGAGACAACCCGATTCCAATCTCTTATCACGAGCTGATCAGAAACTCTGACGCTTGCTACAAATCCACTTCTAAGGCTATCGATATGGCTAAGAAGCACAACACTCGCCTGCATGTGCTCCACCTTACAACGGCAAAAGAACTTGCGCTGTTCGAAAACTCGCCTATCGACAAAAAGAAGATTACAGCCGAAACTTGCGTGGGATACCTTTGGTTTGACGACAGCGACTACGAAAAACTTGGAGCTAAAATCAAATGCAACCCTTCTATCAAGAAGGAAAAGAGCCGCGTGAACTTGCTTCAGGCTATCGAAAAAGGCTTTATCGACACGGTTGCGTCTGACCACGCTCCGCACCTCCTTTCCGAAAAAGAAGGCGACTGCCTGACGGCGGTTTCCGGATACCCTTCCATTCAGCACTCTTTGCCTATGATGCTTGAACTGGCTAAGAAGGGCAACTTCTCTCGCGAACAGGTAGTGGAAAAAATGTGCCATAATCCGGCTAAGCTTTTCAATATCGAAAAACGCGGATTTATCAGAAAAGGGTTCTACGCAGACTTGGTAATCGTTGAGCCTAACGCTCAGTACACCGTTGATGCTAAGGATATTCAGTATAAATGCGGGTGGACACCTCTGGAAGGCGCTAATTTGTCTTACAAAGTGGAAAAAACTTTCGTGAACGGAAAGCTTGTGTTTGACGAAGGCAAATTTGACGAATCGGCTAAGGGACGATTGCTCGAATTTAACAGACAATAACAACAAAGCCTCGGAAGCTTTTGGCTTCTGAGGCTACCTGATATAATGCAAAAACCAAGTGTGTATGAGTACGACAATTTCATTTAACGAACTGAGAAGCATCAAAGACAGTTTGCCGGATGGCAGCATTCACAAAATTGCGGAAGAGCTTAATGTTTCTGTTGAAACTGTGCGCAATTACTTCGGAGGACAGAATTTTGAAGACGGCAAGTGTTGCGGACTACATATTGAGCCAGGACCTGATGGCGGCATCGTTGTGCTGTACGACTCTGCCATTTTGGATATGGCTATAAAAATTCTTCAGGAGAGTTTTTCTGACGATATGTAAGGCTGATTCTGTTAAAACTTGAAAACTCAGCCATTTGCATCAACCTTAGAAGGATAAGTCCTTCTTCGCACCTTGCCATAATCTTGTTGATGCAGATGGCTTTTTTTATGAAATACAACACAAACAAAGAATCCGAAGAGTTCTTATAAACAAAGCGTCCGAAGCCCAAAGCCCCGGATTGCCGGTTTCCGTTGCAAATATTTCAAGTTGAAGTCTTAAAAGGACTTCCGCTAATCAGACCTAAAAGATTTTCTAATTTCAAAACTTAAATTTATAAGTCCACCTTAACTTTCCGTCTCAAAAAAGACCTTGTAATAATGCATTCCGACCCTCTGGTCAAAACCTCTCTCTATAAGATTCTGACCTCCATGCACATAAATGTGAAAATTCTTATCAAGTTTTAGCACAGACTTGAAGTTTTTGTTTTCCTTTTTAACTATATCCGGAGATATTTTAAACTCAGTCCGGTCCATATCCACCCCTGTATTTTCAGAATACTCCTGCTTATACATCTTAAAAGCGTCAATAACGTCAGAATTTCCGCCAAGCACCTCTTGCTCAAAGTTCTCCTCGTTGAATATAGTGTTTCCTTTGAAATAATCCATCGAACGATTTTGCATCTCGATCTGGTCTGTACGCTGCACCTCCTCGCTTGCCGCTGGAGAAAAGACGTTATTTACAAACCCTTTGTACAAATCTATATAATTTTGAGTAAAGAAGGTCTCATCCTGACGCAATGTCAGCCCAAGGAAATTATCTTTCCAAAAGACAGCCTCGCCCTGCTTGCTAATCTTGTCAATAAGAGAAACTGCAAATCCCTTCTCTCTCTCCACATTAAAAATAAGGCAGCCTTTATCCAGTTTCTTTATGTTAATACCATCTTCGCAATTAACTTCAAAAGACTCGCCGTTAGTCGCCACCTTCAGATACGTCTCTTTGTTTTCTGACTTGAACAGCCCGATACATTTGACTGTCTCACCAAAGATTTCAATATCATCAAACAATGCCACATAAAATTCGCCGGGCTTGATATTAGGATGCAAAGAATTTTCATAAAGCAGCTGCGCCAATATTCTCGAATGCTCGTAAAACACGTTAGGATTGTCAAATATAGCACATGCGGAGCCATAGACCAAATTTGTTGCGAGGTCTGCATTTTTCCCTTCAAAATGATACAGATTCGGCTCTCTGAAAGAAGCCACGAAATACTGCTTCAGAAGCATCGGAATTGGGCTCTCTCCATCGTAACTATCCAACGGCAGACAGCTCTTCGAATAGACATTCTCCGTATTCTCCGAACGCGACCCTATTTTATGAATAACCAGTTTTTCAATTCTTGCATTTAACGCACTGAATAACATATAGTTTATATTTATCGTTAAACATTATTTGAACAACGAAAGATGTTTGGCAAGTCATCAGCAAACTCTCTCATGTTTCCATACAGAAGGTCTGCCCCACGGCTCAGCAACTCTTCATCTTTCAAGATTCCCGTATTTACGGCAACAGTGAAAAGACCTGCCGCCTTTGCTGAGAGAACGCCAAGCGGAGCATTTTCCACCACTATGACCTGCTCTGCTGTCAGTCCGCCCTTCTGCAAAGCCATCAGGTACGGTTCCGGATCTGGCTTTCCTTTCTTTACGTCAAAAGCTGTCACCATCTTGTCTGGAGAAAAGAAGCCTGGGAAATGATGATTAAGCCTGTTAAGCAAGCTTCTTTGTCCCGAACCTGTAACTATATGAATATCAATACCGGCAGATTTTACAAACTGCAGCACATCTATTATGTTAGCCATCGGCTTAGCCTCTCCAAGCGTCTCAAAAAAATCCGACTTTATTTTATAAATTTCCTGACTCTCCTCTTCTGTCGCCCCATGCCCTAACTGTCTATTATACACGTCGTTTATTGTGGAAGAGCCTGTCATGCCCTCTCTCATATAGGCCTCATACTCGTTAAATTCGAAGCCTTTGCTGGTCAGCGCGTGCACCCAAGCTTTTGCATGATGAGACATAGAATCAAACAGGACACCGTCCATATCAAACAGAAACGCCTTTAAATTTAGCGCCTTAAGTTTGTCTGCTATATCTTTTCTATCTGACAATTTCATATTATTCACCTTGTAAATCAAATGCAAAGTTAAAAATTTTATTAAATTTGCACGTTGTTTTCTAAAATTTATGGGTTACAGCTTCAAAAAGTTCCCTATAACACTAAAAAATTGATTTATGGCAGAGACTAATTTTGTTGATTACGTGAAAATATTTTGCCGCTCCGGACGAGGCGGTGCTGGGTCTGCTCATCTGCACCGTGAAAAATACGTGCCTAAAGGCGGACCCGACGGAGGCGACGGCGGTCGTGGCGGTCACATCATTCTAAAAGGGAACAAGAACTACTGGACTCTTATTCACCTGAAGTACGCTCGTCATATATTTGCCGGCAACGGCGAAAGCGGCGGTCATAGCCGCAGTTTCGGAGCTAATGGCGAAGACAAAATCATTGAGGTGCCTTGCGGCACTGTCGTTTATGACGCTGACACCGGCGAGTTTATATGCGACGTGACAGAACATGACCAGGAGGTTATCTTGCTGAAGGGTGGTCGTGGCGGCCTTGGGAACTGGCACTTCAAATCGGCCACAAATCAAACGCCGCGATTTGCGCAGCCCGGAGAGCCTGCCATTGAAAAAAATGTAATCTTGGAGCTGAAAGTTCTGGCAGACGTCGGGCTGGTCGGTTTTCCTAACGCAGGAAAGTCAACTCTGCTTTCTGTAGTGTCGGCCGCAAAACCTAAAATTGCGAACTATCCGTTCACCACTCTTGTGCCAAACCTCGGAATTGTGCCTTACCGCGACGGCAAGTCGTTCGCAATGGCCGACATACCCGGTATAATCGAAGGTGCGTCTGAAGGCAAAGGGCTTGGCCTTAGATTCTTGAGACATATTGAACGAAACGCTATTTTGCTGTTCCTCGTTCCTGCTGATGCTGACGACATAAACAAAGAGTACGAAATTCTGCTCAAAGAACTGGAGAATTTCAATCCCGAACTGCTTGAGAAACAGCGCGTGCTTGCAATTTCCAAGTCTGACATGTTAGACGAAGAGCTAATTGAAGCGATAAAAGAGACTTTGCCTAAGGACGTTCCGCACGTGTTCCTGTCTTCTGTCGCTGGAATTGGTGTAACAGAACTGAAAGACCTGCTCTGGACTGAGCTAAGCAAAGATGTGGACAGGCACACAACAATCACTCACCGCCCTATCGACCTTTCTTCTTGCGAAGATGACTGGGACGATGTGGACGAGTTTGACGAAGATGAATTTGACTATATCGACGAAGACTTTGAAGAGGACTGGGACGATGAAAAAAAATAACGAACAAAACGGGGCGGCTTTGAAGGCTGCCTCTTTTGAATATTCTAAACTGTTCTCGGAACTTGAGATAACACATTTTTTCTCTACAAGAGCTGGAGGTGTGAGCGACGGATTATACTCAGAGCTGAACCTTGGCGAATATTGCGGAGATAAACTTGAAAATGTACGTGTCAACAGAGAATTGGTATGCTCTGCCGTTGGCGCTAAGAGGCTTTTTGTGCCCCGCGAAATTCACGAGTCTGAAATTTGCGAAATTGACGACACTTTCCTTTCCCTTTCTGAAACAGATGTTAGAGAGAGACTTTTGAAATACGACGCACTTGTCACAAATGTAAAGGAAATATGCATAGGCGTCACTACTGCAGACTGCGTTCCCCTTCTGCTTTTTGACAAAGTGAACAACGCGTCTGCTGCAATACATGCGGGCTGGCGTGGAGTTGTCAAAGAGATTGCCGCCAAAACCATTAACATGATGGCTAATATCTACGGTTCTGAACCTGCAAACATATTTGCAGCCACTGGCCCTGCCATAAGCGCTGACGTTTTCGAAGTTGGTCCGGAAGTGGTTGCTGAATTTGAAAAAGTCTTTTCGCCTTGCGACATGAGCCTCATCAAATGCGGACTCGAAAACGGCAAAGCCACTATAGACCTGCAAAAAGCCTTGGAGATACAACTGACAAACAGCGGAATCTCCATGAGTCATATAGATATAAACACAAACTGCACTTACACAAACTCAAGATATTTTTCCGCTCGCCGTGACGGACTAACATCAGGACGAGCAGTCAGCGCAATAATGCTTCGATAATCTTTTGAAAAGCCTCTTGTTCTTAGCCCTTCAAATTTAACTGTCATTTTGAAACAAGTTCACACACTGTCATTTCGCAACAGTCTATAAGCTTTTGCGGACTTATCTTTATCTGCAGTCCTCTGACACCGCCGCTAACATATATAAAAGGATACAGAGGAGCTGTGTTGTGAATAAACGTCGGAAACTTCTTTTTCATACCAAGCGGCGAACACCCACCACGAATATAGCCCGTGACCCCTAAAATATCCTTCATCGGTATCAAGTCACAACTTTTATTACCAGACACCTTTGCCGCAAATTTAAGATTCAGTTCATCAGCCCCCGGTATAACACATACAAAAAAACCGCTTTTGTCTCCGCGCAGCACAAGCGTCTTAAAAACCTGCTCAATCGGCTCGTTCAACTGTTCCGCCACATGCACCGCACTAAGGTCGCTCTCGTCAACCTGATAAGGCACAAGCTCATACGCAATCTTTTTAGAATCCAGCAACCTTGCCGCATTTGTCTTTTGTATCTTCATATAAATTTAAACGATTAAAAAAGAGACGTCCCTTGAGAACGTCTCTTTCGTATATAAGTCAAAGCAAGCTCTCACACAAGCAAGAAACTGCAAAATTACCATGCGAACAATGGATAGTCTGCCATTATCTTGTTCACTTTTTCGCGAACAGCGGCAATAGTCTTGTCACATTCAGGAGCAGAAAGCACAGTGTCTATCATTTCCACGATTTCTTCCATCAGAGGTTCCTTAGCGCCACGAGTTGTGATAGCCGGAGTACCGAAACGCAAGCCTGAAGTCTGGAACGGAGAACGACTGTCAAACGGCACCATGTTTTTGTTAGTTGTGATATCTGCAGCCACCAAAGCCTTCTCTGCCAATTTACCTGTAAGTTCAGGGAACTTAGGACGCAAATCAACAAGCATTGAGTGATTGTCAGTTCCATCAGAGATAATTTTATAACCCTTATTCATGAAAGCTTTAGCCATTGCTGCTGCATTAGCCTTAACCTGAGACTGGTAAGTCTTATATTCAGGCTGCAAAGCCTCTTCAAAAGCCACAGCCTTAGCTGCGATAACGTGCTCTAGCGGTCCGCCCTGAATACCAGGGAAAACAGCAGAGTCAAGCAAAGCAGACATCATTCTCACTTCGCCCTTAGGAGTCTTCTTGCCCCATGGATTTTCAAAGTCCTTGCCCATCATAATGACACCACCACGAGGACCACGAAGAGTCTTGTGTGTTGTAGAAGTCACGATATGAGCGTGCTTAACCGGATTTTCCAACAAGCCGGCGGCGATGAGTCCGGCAGGGTGTGCCATGTCAACCATGAAGATTGCGCCAATTTCGTCAGCAACCTTACGGATACGAGCGTAATCCCATTCACGAGAATAAGCAGACGCTCCCGCAATAATCAACTTAGGCTTTTCTGCACGAGCAACCTGTTCCAGCTGGTCGTAGTCAACACGTCCGGTATCTTCCTTAACGTTATATTCCAAAGCGTTGAACATCAAACCAGAGAAATTCACTGGCGAACCGTGAGAAAGGTGACCGCCGTGCGACAAGTTTAGCCCCAAGAATTTGTCGCCAGCATTCATACAAGCCAAGAAAACAGCTGCGTTAGCCTGAGCTCCTGAATGCGGCTGCACGTTAGCCCATTCCGCTCCGAAAATTTTCTTTAGTCTGTCTATGGCAAGCTGCTCGCTCAAGTCAACAACCTCACAACCTCCGTAGTATCTCTTTCCTGGATAACCTTCGGCGTACTTGTTTGTCAAGCATGAACCCATTGCCTGCATAACCTGTTCACTCACGAAATTTTCAGAAGCGATAAGCTCGATGCCCTTGAGCTGACGCTGACGTTCTTTTTCGATAATTTCGAAAATTGCATTGTCTCTCTTCATATTGTATAATGTATAAAATTTATTCGTTACCTAGAACTTCTGCAAAATTACTCTTTTTAAGTTAATTTTTTAGAAAAGTTTGAAAAAGTTTGACATATAAGTGAAAAAATGTCCTTTATCGTGCTTTTTCTACAATTTCAACTAAACAAATTCTTGGTCTTATCGTTTTAATTAACGTAATTTGTATTGTTTTTCGAGATATTTGAAAAACGGACAAAGGCTCGTATTCTGCAAAAAGAAAAACTCGCGCCAAAATGATGACTAAATTAAAAAGAAAAATGGACAAAAAGAAAAAAACAGAAAAGAAAGAGAAAAAAGAGAATTTGCTCCTGAACATTATTTTCAACATCGTGCTGCCAGTGATTATTCTTTCTAAACTGACGGATGAAGATAAACTTGGCCCGATTTACGGACTTGTAGTGGCTCTGGCCTTCCCTACTTTGTATTTTTTGTATGACCTCGCTTCGCAGAAAAAATTTAATTTCCTTTCTATAATAGGGTTCGCCGGAATATTTCTTACAGGTATCATTGGTGTGTTCAAGTTTCCGAGCGAATGGATAGCCGTTAAAGAAGCGGCCGTGCCTATGCTTATTGGCATAGCTGTACTTGTATCGCTCAAAACACCGTATCCGCTCGTTAAGAAATTAATATACAACGACACGCTTCTCGACACTGAACGCATAGAAAACAAACTAAAAGAAAACGGTAACTACGACAAGTTTGAAAAAACATTAGTTTACTCAACTTACATGCTGGCCGGCTCTTTTCTGCTCTCTTCTGTGCTTAATTTCGCTCTTGCTAAATATCTGATTCATAGTCCTACTGGCACTGAAGAGTTTTCGCAAGAACTTGCTAAAATGACAGGGCTTAGCTACCCCGTTATCGCATTGCCTTCTACATTAGTGATGTTAATCGCCCTTTTTTACCTCATAAAGAAAACATCCAAACTGACCGGATTTGAATTTGAGGAGCTTTTGGCAGAGAACTTAAGAGAAGAAAATAAATAAAATTCACGCTTACGCACTTTCGGTACGTATCCTATACTTTAAAACTTTTGAATATGTACACTATTCCAGAAATCGCTAACATCATAGGCGGAAAAGTAATTGGAAACGGGTTCGGACACATCAGCAAACTGTCTGCTGACAGCCGCGCAATATCATTTCCAGAAAAAACTCTCTTTATTGCTATAAAGACATGCAGAAATGACGGACACAAATACATCGACAGCACTTACAAGAACGGTGTGAGAAGCTTTGTCGTGTCTGACCCAAACATAGATTTTTCAAAGTACGACAACTCTAACTTCATTGTTGTGGACAGCACGCTGGACGCTCTGCAAAAACTGGCGGCAAATCACCGTAACAGATTCAAGCTTCCTGTCATAGGCATAACTGGAAGCAACGGCAAAACAATCGTGAAAGAGTGGCTTTTTCAGCTTCTTAACAAGGATCTTAGGATTACCCGCTCGCCAAGAAGCTACAATTCTCAGATTGGTGTTCCTTTCTCCGTATGGGAGATGAACGCCGACAGCCAGATTGCTATATTCGAAGCCGGAATTTCTCAACCCGGCGAGATGGCTAAGCTTGCCCCGGTTATAAATCCGACAATCGGCATATTTACAAATTTAGGCGAGGCTCATCAGGAAAATTTTTCCTCACTTAAACAGAAATGCAACGAAAAGCTTCTTCTTTTCAAAAACTGTGACATACTGATATATGACAAGGACAATAAACTTGTGGACATCAGCGTGCGGCAAGCTGGCTTAAAAGCTAAACTTTTGACTTTCGGCAGGTGTTCGGAAGCCGACATTCAAGTTTTGTCAACCGATAAAGATGCAGGACGAACAACTGTCAAATATCTGTATAAATCTGTTTATCACGAATTTGAAATCCCTTTTACGGATGATGCTTCTATCGAAAACGCTTTGCTCTGTCTCGCTGTAATGCTGCATTTGGATATTCCGCAAAAAGACATCAACGAGCGAATGGCTCTTCTGGAACCTGTGGCTATGAGGCTGGAGGTAAAGAAAGGGCTGAACGGATGCACTTTGATAAACGACAGTTACAATTCTGACTTCAACTCACTTAGCATCGCCTTGGACTTCCTGAAACAGCAAGCCAACGTGTCTGGTGGCAGAATCACTGTTATTTTGTCCGACATATACCAAAGCGGCGAAAATCCTGAAATCCTGTACAAACGTGTGCAGTCGCTCTTGGAAAACAAAAACATAGACAGATTCATTGGCGTGGGACACGAAATCTGCAAATTCCAAAACCTGAAATTTGCTGACGATTCTGCTTTTTTCAAAAGCACAGCCGACTTTCTTTCGCACATGGACGAACTCAACTTCCGTCAAGAAACAATACTTCTGAAAGGCTCGCGCGATTTCCAGTTCGAAACTATTTCCGACAAACTTTCTGAGTGCGTGCACGAAACCGCGCTTGAAGTGAACCTGAGCGCTCTGGTCAGAAATTTCAATTATTTCCGTTCGTTCCTTAAACCGGAGACTAAAATCATGAGCATGGTGAAGGCTTATGCCTATGGCAGCGGCGATGTCGAAGTGGCAAGGACCTTGCAGATGAACGGATGCGACTACCTTGCCGTAGCCATAGCTGACGAGGGCGAAACCCTAAGAAAAGAGGGAATACATATACCTATTGTCGTGATGAATCCGGAAAAAAACAGTTTCAGAAAGATTTTTGAAAACAATCTTGAACCTGAAATATACAGTTTCAATATGCTCGACCTCGTAATGAAAGAGGCTAAAAATATGGGAATTACAGAATATCCGATTCATATTAAGATTGACACTGGCATGCATCGGCTTGGGTTTAATCCGGACGAAATAGACTCGCTGATAAAGAAATTGAAAGACCAGAATTTTGTGATGCCTCGCTCCATATTTTCGCACCTCGTCGGGTCGGACGACGCTAAATTTGACGAGTTTACAAGAAAGCAACTCGCTTTGTTCGAAACTGCAAAGGCAAAGATACAGAACGCATTCTCTCACAAGGTAATAGCTCACATACTGAACTCTGCCGGCATTGAAAGATTCAGCGACTATCAGCACGACATGGTTCGTCTCGGCATCGGACATTACGGCATAAGTTCCGTACCTACGCAAAAACTCGAAGAGGTGTGCTCTCTGAAAACCAATATTCTGCAAATTAAACATGTGCCGGCTAACGAAACTGTAGGCTACAGCCGCAAAGGGGTGCTGAATCGAGACTCTGTTATCGGCGCCATTCCTATTGGATATGCAGACGGGCTGGACCGCCATTTGGGCAATGGGGTAGGTAAAGTGATTGTAAAAGGCAAACGTGCTCCTATCGTGGGAAATGTCTGCATGGACGTGTGCATGATAGACCTGACTGACATCAACGCTGAAGAGGGCGACGAAGTGACTATATTCGGCGATGGACTGTCGATAAACGAAGTGGCGCAATGGCTCGGAACAATACCTTACGAGGTACTGACCAGTATCTCAAGACGCGTCAGACGAATTTATTATAAGGAATAGGCATACAAGCCATTGAAAACAACTCTCATAAAAACGTCCGCAATTTTCTATTCGAAAAATTGCGGACGTTTTCTCTTAACTCAAAAATTTATAACCTTTCTCAAATCACTTGTTTCTATTTTTCAATTATTTTGATTACCTTTGCCGACATTATATGAAAGTCGCTTGATTTGGGCGCGAGTTTCTTTTTTATTTAGATATTTTTTGCAAAAACAGAATATGCATAAATCAGGATTTGTCAATATCGTAGGAAATCCGAACGTAGGTAAGTCAACTTTGATGAATGCCCTTGTCGGAGAAAGAATTTCGATTATCACGTCGAAAGCTCAAACTACACGTCACCGCATTATGGGAATCGTAAACGGCGAAGATTTTCAGATTGTGTATTCGGACACGCCCGGAGTACTGAAACCGAATTACAAGCTGCAAGAGTCCATGCTAAATTTTTCGACCGGAGCGTTGAAAGACGCTGACATTATTCTCTATGTTACTGACACTGTCGAAAGCATAGACAAGAATGCTGACTTTCTTGAGAAAATCAAGATGCAGCACGTTCCTGTTTTGCTGATTATCAACAAAATAGATTTGACAGATCAAAATAAACTCGTTGAAATGGTGGAGAAATGGCAGGATATACTTCCGCTTGCTGAAATTATCCCTGTCTCTGCCAAAAACAACTTCAATCTTGAATATCTTCTAAAAAGAATAAAGGAGCTACTACCCGACTCTCCTCCGTTCTTTGAGAAAGATGCCTTGACAGACAAGCCAGCAAGATTCTTCGTGACCGAAATTATCCGTGAGAAAATTCTCATCAATTACGACAGAGAGATTCCTTATTCTGTAGAAGTGGCTGTGGAACAGTTTAAGGAAGAGGATAACCTTATCCGCATAAACGCGGTGATATACGTGGAGCGAGACTCACAGAAAGGCATCATCATTGGCCAGCGCGGACGAATGCTGAAACGTGTTGGCTCAGAAGCTAGAAAAGACATCGAGATGTTCTTCGACAAAAAGGTCTTTCTTGAGCTTTTCGTCAAAGTGGAAAAAGATTGGAGAAACAAAGATGTTAAACTGAAAAATTTCGGCTACAAATTAGACTAAACTGCTGTTTTGAGTCTTTTAACGGATGCCGGAATTGCCGCCTCACGCCTTTCGGCCGGAAGCGGTTTCTTTAAAGAAAGGAGCATTAGACAATGAAAAATAACTTAGTTGCGATAGTTGGACGTCCTAATGTCGGAAAGTCAACACTGTTCAATCGTCTGACTCAGACTCGCCGCGCCATAGTTAATGACGAAGCCGGCACTACTCGTGACCGTCAGTACGGAAAAGTCGTATGGAACGGACAGGAGTTCTCCATCGTTGACACCGGCGGCTGGGTTGTAAACTCGGACGACATATTTGAAGAGGAAATAAGAAAGCAGGTTAAGATTGCGATTGAAGAGTGCGATTTGATTCTGTTCGTCGTTGACGTTATGAACGGACTGACAGACCTCGACACTCAGGTTGGGCGATTGCTAAGACAGACGGACAAGCCTGTTATTGTAGTGGGCAATAAAGTGGACAACAACGAGTGGCAATATGCTGCGGCGGAGTTTTATAAACTCGGTCTGGGAGACCCTTTCACCATTGCTGCCATAAACGGCTCTGGCACCGGCGACCTGCTTGACGAAATACTTGATAAAATGCCCAAAAAGCAAGACGAGGACGACACTCTTGAAGATTTGCCTAAATTCGCAATCGTCGGACGTCCTAACGCCGGAAAATCGTCTATTATTAACGCTTTTATGGACGAAGACCGGTACATCGTTACTGACATTGCCGGCACTACACGTGATAGCATTCACTCAAGATACAACAAGTTCGGATACGACTTTTATCTAATCGACACTGCCGGAATTCGAAAGAAAAGCAAGGTTACGGAAGACCTTGAGTACTTCTCGGTTATCCGCTCCATCCGCTCTATAGAGGATTCTGATGTGTGTATTTTGATGATAGACGCCACCCGCGGCATTGAAAGTCAAGACCTCAATATCGTGCAGCTTATACAGAAGAATAAAAAAGGGATTGTTGTATGTGTCAACAAATGGGATTTGATAGAAAATAAAGACTCTAAATCAACGCTCGTATTTGAGAAAGCTATTAAAGAGAGGCTTGCACCGTTTGACGACTTCCCGATAATCTTCACATCTGCCATAAACAAGCAGAGAATATTTAAGGTAGTGGAAGCTGCTATGGAGGTGTACAACAACAGAAAAACTCACATTTCGACCAGCAAGCTGAACGAGTTCTTCCTGCCTCTTATCGAAGCTTATCCGCCTCCGGCCATCAAAGGCAAGTACATTAAGATTAAATACGTGATGCAGCTTCCGGAAACAGCAATTCCGTCGTTTGTGTTCTTCGCAAATTTGCCGCAATACGTAAAAGATCCGTACAAACGCTTCTTAGAAAATAAGTTGAGGGCAAACTGGAACTTCACTGGAACTCCGATTAACATATTTATCAGACAGAAGTAGAAGTAAGTTTCAATACTTAGCAAAAAACGGGAAGAGCGTCATTATGTTCTTCCCGTTTCTTTTTGACGCACGAATAGACAGCCTACAGACACAACCAAAATAAAAAAATGACAAAAGAACGCAAGTTTCTTCTGTCATTAGGCTAACAATCTCCTATTTTTCAAATAAAGACCGCCTTTTACAGCAGCACATTATTTATTAAAATCGAAATCAAAACTAGAACCCGGCATATCGTCGTTTTCCTCCTGAGAACCAAAAACTGTTTCCGTCGAAACAACGCCACCTTCCGAATTCATCTTGTTAATGAACGAGATAACTTCCGCTAAGCCATCCGAAAACTTCTCAAAATCCTCCTTATACAAGAAAATCTTGTGCTTCTCGAACGAAATCTGAGCATCATCACCCTCTCCATTCACTTTCTTTTTGCTTTCCGTAATAGCTAAAAAGAGATCATCCTTTCTGTTCTTCTTAACATCAAGATAGTAAATCCTCTTTCCAGCTTTTATAGCCTTAGAATACACTATCTCTTGGTCTCTTTTCTCACCATCGTTTTTTCTCTTAAAGTCTTCCATAGCATTAACTTATTTTTGTAAAAATTTTTCGCCCCAAAGATTAGCAAAAAAAACAAAAAAAACAAATTTTCACCAATAAAAATGCAATATTACAACTTCAACTTCCTAAAAAAGTCCCAAATTACAATACCGGCAGTCACAGAAACGTTCAAAGAGTGCTTCGTTCCAAACTGAGGCAGTTCCAAACACCCGTCCGACGCATCCACAACATCTTGCTGCACGCCCTTCACTTCATTTCCTAAAACAACAGCATACTTGCGACCAGTCTCCAACATCAAGTCTTGCAACTTTGTGCTTCCGGCAACCTGTTCCACCGAATAGACGAAATAGCCATCAGACTTCAGTTTATTCACACACTCCAGAGCGCTCTTTTCGTACACCCACTCCACGCTGTCTTCTGCTCCAAGCGCTGTTTTATGAATCTCCTGGCTTGGCGGCGTAGCTGTAATTCCACACAAACAAATCTTCTCCACCAAAAATGCATCTGACGTACGAAACACAGAACCTATATTGTTCAAGCTTCTCACATTATCCAAAACCACCACCAACGGTGTCTTTTCCGCCTTCTTAAACTCCTCCGCAGAGATTCTATTTAATTCTGTTATATTTAGCTTTCTCATTTTCAATATCAATTCATCAATCAACAATCATATCACACGCAGCCTCGATGATGCTGTCAATTCCTTGTTCTGCATCTTCCTTAGCCATATCGACATGCACATCCGGCTCGATTCCAAACTCTGTATAACCTTTGTTCTTGTCCATGTAAGGAGCAGTTGAAAATCGGACAGACCACCCATTTGGCAATTCGCTAGACACTGGCATGCCGGCGCCGCCGCCTGTTCTGTCACCCACAATCTTCACGTTAGGCAACCCCTTCATTGTCTGCACAAAATCATTCGCAGCACTGTAACAGCCACGATTGGTCAAAACCACAACCTTGTGAGGATACCTCAAATTATCAATATCAGGCTCCAAATATATCTTCCTTGGAACAGACAACGCTCCATGCGCCTTGCCTGTTTTGTACTGCCAATATCCGACAACCAACTTTTCATCTACAAAACGGTCTGCCAAAGCCTCCACATTCGTAGCTGCACCTCCTCCATTATTCCGAATATCAATGATAATACCCTTCGTATCTTTGAAATGGTAAAAAATATGGTTCAGATTAGAATCATTGAACGAATTGCTGAAGCTGCTGTAATACATATAACCTACATCATCCGAAAGTCTTTTGTACAATATCCCTCCTGCTCTTTTATAGTCTTTGCCCAAGTATCTGGAGCCTTCAAGAACATTTATGTCAAAATTGAAAGGGTAATCACCCTGCAAATCATAACGAGACACGTCAAAAGCGGAGACCAAGTTCACATGACCATCTTTCAGTTCATTAAGCATAGATCCAAGAACATTGAACAAGTCATACTGCGACATATCGTCATGTATCATAGGGCTATACTCATCATACACATCGTCCCAATCTTTTATGCTATCCTTCTTATATTCAAAAAAACAATACCTCTCGTCAATAGTCCTCCACAACATCTCGAAATTTTCCCTTGGAGAATCTTCAACCTCCAGATCTTTATCGCAAGAAGTTAAAAACAGAGCCGCCAGCAAGGTCAGACTTATAAAATTCAGCACCTTCATATCAGAAAAATTTAGATGTTAAAACTACTCTGCCGGATTTTTAAACCCGGACGGGATCCGTTCTCTTCCTGAAAACGAATACACATTCTTGACAAAACCGACCAGAAACGTAAACTGAGTGTCCCTTGCTTCGTTCAAGTTCACATCCGTGACAGTTCGCTCTGCATCAAAACCGGCACGGAGCGTAACTCTCCGCAACGGCACATCAACCGTAAATCTGTTTTTTATTGCAAAACGCTCTCCAAACGATGTAAATTTCACGACACCGTCTGACCCTCCTTCATAAAATATATCGAAATAAGTTTGCGTATATTTAGGAGAAAACATCACTCCAACGGCAGCAATCGACAAATGGTCACGCAATGTCACGACTCTCCTTTTTGCCTTTATCCTATAACTCCCGATAGCAGAAAGCCACACGTTCGAATTTACAACCGCAGAAGCCGGATTATTACCGTTACGCATAAGCAGCCGCACCCCAAGGTCTATGTTGGAATAACCGCCAAGCATAACTGTGAGATTATCCATCGGCCTCAAATGAAAATGCGCCCCATAATCATAATAAAACAATATTTTTGACATAGTCGCATTCTTTGCCGGATTCTCCGCAAGCCCCAGATTCACAACAAGATTCATGTATTGCGAAAACTTATCCGAACGCTCTGAATAATACTTCAGTCTCTCGTGCCCAATACTTAGCGACGAGCCTTTGTAAAGCAAAGGGGAAAGATATGAGTCATACATATTAATTCTGCCAGCCGACAACCAAGTGCAAGCATTGGACATCAAGAAAACCTCCGCAACCGCGTCTTCTGCAGCATGAACAGAATCTTCCCTAACGTCGTTCTCCGCAGAAAAAGCCGTCTGAAAAGCCAAGACAGAAAGCAAGAGCAAGCCAAACCTCTTAATCATAATCCAATTGTTAAAAGAATTACAACCACTTTTTCTTTTTAAAGTAAAGCAAAATAAGCACTGACACGAGGAACATGCAGCCTACCGCAGTCGGATAGCCGTACTTCCAGTTAAGTTCCGGCATAAACTTAAAATTCATACCGTAAATGCTCGCTATCAACGTAGGAGGCATCAGCAGAACCGACACAATCGTAAATATCTTGATGATTTTGTTCTGCTCAATATTAACAAGACCGAGGAATGTGTCCTGCAAATAGTCCAGACGCTCAAAACCGAATTTAGTATGCTCCACAAGAGAGTTTATATCCTTGATAACCAAACTAAGACGCGGCCTCAGATCATTTGGAATAAGTTCGCTTCGAAGCACACTTGAAACCACACGATGCTTGTCTATCGTATTTTCTCTAAGATGCATGATTCGTTCCTGCAAATTCTTAATATCGAGGAGCACATCTTCGTCTATATCCTCAGCAAGAGTCAAAGTCTTACTTAATTTAGTAATCTCGTTAGTGGCATCCTCAATCATATCCGCATCGTACTCCACACGAGTTTCCAGCAACGCTATAAATATATGATAACCAGTTGGATAGTTCCTCGGATTAGCGAACATCTTTTTTACCGTGTCATCAAAAGTTTTGAGTTTAGCGTCACGCACAGACACAAGAATACCATTTTTAAGGATAAACGAAACCGGCTCCTTGTCATAGGTGTCCAGCAAGAAATTTGCGTTAGCCACCAGCGTGTCTTCAGTCTCTATGAAACGAGAAGAAATCTCAATCTCTTCAATTTCCTCCTCTTCCTGAATATAAATCTTCAAGAACTGCTCGAGTTCGGACTCGGTCTCCGGCTCCACGTTATTAAGGTCAATCCATACAAAACTTGTAAGAGGGACCTCTTTCAATATGTTTATATCTTTGGCTATCTTCAGCCTGTTCTTTTCAAAATAAAAAAGCCTAACTTCAGAATTGTGCATAGTAACTCTTTTCGGATTTTACAATTTAATACACGAACGCAATTTTCAGATTAACAAAAACGTAAGCAAATGTATGTCAGCTCCCGTCATTATTTTTTCAAAACTGCTAACTTTAATCTAGCTCTCTAATTTATTCCTGCTCGATTTTGCGCTTTTACAAACTCGTTTCGTAATTATTCCTCCGCGCAAACATGCCTTCACAAATTCAGAGCCGCCATAAAAACTCCGGCAGAACAATATCTGCATACACAACAACGCGCGCCCAAGTCACACTACGTAAAAGCCTGACACTTGCTTATCAAGTTTGTCAATTCCACAAACTCCGCCACGCCCAGCTGTTCCGGCCGCTTCATGAACACATCGTTCTCTAGCACCGGACTTCCTTTTTCGAAAAATCCTTGCAAAGAATTTCTCATCATTTTGCGGCGCTGGTTAAAAGCCGTCTTCACCACCTTGACAAACAGAGCCTCGTCACAGTCCAGCTTCTGCACGCCATTCCGGCGCAGCCTTACAACCGCAGACTTCACCTTCGGCGGAGGGTCAAACACATTCTCATGAACCGTAAAAAGATACTCAATATCGTAAAAAGCCTGAAGCAGAACACTCAAGATACCGTAAGCCTTCTTGCCTGGTTCAGACGCGATACGCTCCGCAACCTCTTTCTGTATCATGCCAACACAGCAAGGCACCTGATCTTTATGCTCAAGCACTTTAAAAAAAATCTGACTAGATATATTGTACGGATAATTGCCGATGACACAGAACTTGTCTTCATAACACTGCGTCAAATCCATCTTCAAGAAATCGCCGCTAACGATACGGCCCTCCAACTCAGGAAAATTCTCCTCCAAATACGTTACCGACTCTCTGTCGAGCTCCACTACCTTGAGGTCTATCATTTTATTCTGAAGCAAAAACTGCGTCAGAACGCCCATGCCAGGCCCTACCTCCAGAACCTTAGTTGGCTCTGTAGCTTCCAAACTCTCTGCTATCTGTCGAGCAATATTTAAGTCTTTCAAAAAATGTTGCCCTAAATGTTTCTTGGGCGTAACTCTCATAATCCATATTGCTATAAAATGTGCTACTACAAAATTTTCCGCAAAGGTAGTTGTTTTGATTTTAAAACATTAATTTTGCACGACATTTTTTTTGTAAAACAGGATGATTTTTTTTATCAAACATGAAAGATTGGCTTTTTATTGAACACGAAGACGGCAGCAACATAAGAGTAAGGCGCTTTATGGACGCGCACAAAGACTCCGGACTATACCCTTTCAGAATTGAAATCACATGGAACAGAAACGGAGCTTTCGACGAGATGGACATGGTTGACAAATTTGACGAGAGCCTCTCTTATGTGCTGGAAAAAGAGCTTGATGCGCTTAACACGTCCATATATCAGGACGACAAACAGTTCATCTTCACTTGGTACACAAAAAACATACGAGTTTTTGGCGAATTGCTAAACAAAAGCCTTGCCTTTTTTCCACCTCTCCCGATTCAGATTGCGTCCACTAACGATGCCGAATGGAACGATTATAAACTATGTACACAAAAACTAGCAGAACTATAAATGATTAATTAAGGCAACTCTCACAAACTACGGTTTAACTGCCTTTCTTTCTATCAGCAATCTGCTCGAAATAAATTCAAAAATTCCTCGAAATGAATTTACAGAACCCGCCTATACAATACTCCAACAAACAATAAAAAGAGCCGCTCAAACGAACGGCTCTTTCTATTTTGCAATTCAGCTTAATCAAAATGCGTCGATAATAGCGCAGAAATCGTCAACCTTCAAAGAAGCGCCACCAATCAAACCACCGTCGATATCTGGATTTGCGAACAAACCTTTAGCATTCTTAGCGTTGCAAGAACCACCATAAAGGATTGTTGTGTTTTCAGCCACTTCCTTGCCGTACTTGTCAGCAATCAAGCTACGGATGAAAGCGTGAATTTCCTGAGCCTGTTCTGGAGTTGCAGTCAAGCCTGTGCCGATAGCCCAAACTGGTTCGTAAGCGATAACCAACTTAGAGAAATCTTCTGCAGACAAGTTGAATACAGAACCTTCCAACTGAGCCTTAACCACTTCATTCTGCTTGTTAGCTTCACGCTCTTCCTTAACCTCACCGATACAGAAGATAGGCTTCAAATTGTTAGCAAGAGCCAACTGAACCTTTTCCTTCAAGATTTCGTAAGTTTCACCATAGTAAGAGCGACGTTCTGAGTGACCAAGAATAACATATTCTGCACCAGTTGACTTAACCATAGCAGCAGAAACTTCGCCAGTGTAAGCGCCTGATTCCTTATCTGCGCAGTTTTCTGCAGCAACTGCAATAACCTTAGTGTCGATAGCAGCAGCAACACTTGCAAGGTGAATGAACGGAGTTCCGATGATGACATCGCAGTTCAATGACTTGCCTTTCAAAGCCGCGTCCAACCCTTTAGCCAACTCAAGACCTTCCTGAAGTGTCTTGTTCATTTTCCAGTTTCCTGCAACAATATTCTTTCTCATTGTAAATGAATAATTTAAAAATTGTGAATAATTTATTTAACTAACTCTTTTTTTCCTCACCCTCTGGCTCCTGACTTTTCCGAAAAAAACTTCCAAATAAAAACTTCAGAAAAACAATGAAATAATCAAATATAAGAACCAAAATGAGCGGCAATACAAATATCACCACCGAATTCAACACGATCTTAACATCATCAACCTTTTTCATCTCTCCCGCCTTCGAACCATCCAACGACTCTTTGAATTTCGGCATATCCGCATTACCCCACTTGTTAAAGACAACACCATCTTTCAACAGCAGCAACCCCGGATTAGAGCGCACCATAGACTGTAAAGTGTCGTTATTTGCCGCTACAAACGGATACTCAACACCGCCAGCCTCCACTTTATACTCTCTCATCTCCAGACAGTCCAGCGGCGACGCAGTCAAAGCGTAAAACCCGTAACCGTTCTTTCGCGAAAAATCATATATGTCGTTAATCTCGTTGCGTCTGTCTGTATTTGTCTCGCCAATATTATTGGTTACGAGCAGAAAAAGATACCCAGAATCATCAATGCCACTCTTTTTCTCCGCCTCTCCATGACCAACCTCGTCAAAATAGTCATATATGCGAGTCTCCTTTCTTTCCACCTTCAGACCCTTCACAAAACCAGACAAGTCAGAGCCGATAGCAAAAGGCCTTAAATCAATAATCGGCAAAAAGAACAAACCATAAAAAGAGAGCAAAACCGCATAAAAGAAGGAGTATATAGAGATAGTCCATTCCGTACGGTCTGTATATAAGCTCCAGTTAAATCTGTTCCATAAACAGAGCACCGCCGCCACCGCAACACAGACAAGACTCCAGCCCAAGTCCTTGGTCAGAAGGTCAAAAGACGGCTCTATCGGCGTGCTATCCGCGACACCTCCTCCAAAACACAACCCGACAGACACAAGCACAAGCAGCACAAAGGCGTTCATTGCGTTCGACTTCAGGTTAGCGCCCAGAAGCATACACACACCCACAAAGAAAACGTAGGCCGAATAAACAACCGCCAATATAAACGACACCGGCAAAAAGAAGTCCAACCCCGCCCATCTAAGAAAATCCTCCACCCTGTACGAATTTCCAACCGGGTCAATCGCCATCACGAAGCCTGAATAGGTAAAAACGCACCCTAAAAACAAGCGGCAAATCAGCACCACAAGCCTTCGGAACGTCTCATTCTTCAGAAACGCAAATATTTTGGACATCTTAAAACTCATTCAAAATCAATCTTGATAAGCCCGAATATCGCATAGTTGACCATATCCATATAGTTTGCATCCACACCTTCCGAAATCAGAGTTTTGTTATCGTTAGCCTCAATCTGCTTCGTTCTATAAAGTTTCATCAGAATCAAGTCTGTATAAGATGTAGTGCGCATCATACGCCACGCTTCGTCGTAATCATGATTTTTCGCAAGCATCAGCGTTCGGGTCTGCCCCATGTGCTTGTCATAAAGCTCAACAGCTTTGTCCACGCTAATATCATCGCAGTCAGAATAACCAAGTTCCAACTGAATCAGCCCCATAATACCGTAATTGACAATCGCAATCAGTTCCGGACGAATACCGTCTCCAACCATCGAAACGCCCTTCACCTCAAGCGTGCGTACACGATTAGCCTTTATGAAAATCTGGTCTGTTATAGAAGCAGGACGCATAATACGCCACGCCGCCCCGTAATCTTTCAGTTTCTTCACGTAAATATCTCTGCAAGCCGATATTATCTTGTCAAACTGCTCTTCTGTACTCATAACAATTGATTTAACGTGCAAATTTACGTTTTTTTAATCATTATTTTGAAAAATCAGCCACATAAATTACTGGTTAAACATATCTTTATTGTAAAAATCCAGAATCTGAACAACCATGTCGTACGCCAAACGGGCCGGACTTTCAGGATTTATCTCCATCGCCTGCCTGTAACTGTTCATAGCCATCTGCCAATTCTCCATCTTTCTATATGCGTTGCCGAGCAGAAAATAAGCCTCGTCATCCTGCGCGTTAGTCGCCAAAAACGTCTCCAAAAGTTCAACAACCTCCGAAGTTCTGCCCTGTGCCAACATCTCTTTTATTTGCTTTGAATCATCCATGCTCTTTTAATCTTTATAAGAAGAAACGTCTATCTGACGCTCTTTGTTTTCTCTATCAGCCAAAAACGAAATATTCAGGATTTTTCTCCACAACCGCACGAGCGCGCTCATACCCTTGCGAATACAAATCCTCCAGCTTTTCAACGCTCTTCTCCAAACGAGAGACCTCAATCTTCTCTTCCGGCCTTATTACCAACATATTGCCCTGTTTCTCATTCTCCTCTATAAAGTCCATCACCTCGTTATAGTCAAAATACTTGCGTCTCAGACGATTCTGCAATTTAGGAAACTGCCTGTACACAAAACTCGGACAGAACATCTCCTTGTTAGCCTTCCTGTAACCGTAGTTTCGCGTAAGAACCACCACAAGTTTGTCACAACCGTCCGACATCGCCTTTCTTACCGGTATCGCATCACAAATTCCGCCGTCAAGCATCGGTTTCCCGTCCAGTTCCGTTATTTTAGCCACAAACGGCAAACTGCTGGACGCCATCACAATCCTGTTCAGCCTTTTTCTATCGCTGCTTTCCTCCAAATATTCCGCCTCTCCCGTTTCGCAGTTACTTGCCACAAATATAGTCCTGCCAGGATTTCCGAAAAACGCTTCGTAATCCAACGGAATTATCTTTTCCGGAAAATCATTAAACAGCAAGTCATAATCTATAAGATTACGTTTCAGAATCAAATTTTTGACACTTATGTACTTGTATTTGTCGTAAAGGTCTATATTGCACATTTTTGCCCTGCCTCGCTGCTTAGCCGCATAAGACACACCATTGCAAGCGCCAGCCGAGACTCCGATTGTATATGGAAAATTTATGTTCTTATCCAAAAAATAGTCCAGAACACCAGCCGTAAAAGTGCCGCGCATTCCGCCACCTTCCAAAACCAAACCTATTTTTTCGCTCATTTCCATTTAATTTTTACACATCATAAAGATATAAAAAACTTTTCGAATAAACATCTGATTAAACATAAAAAAAATCTAATTTTCGGAAGTGCCAACCAATCAGGTTACAGATAACGAGCAAAAAAGACGACGAAACAGCAGAGATGATTCATCCCACTGAGTTATCATACTCGCCCTTACATGGGCTACACATATATTTTTCGTGATTTTTTTAAGAAGAGTATCATAGTTTGCGGTGAGAGGGGGATTCGAACCCCCGGTACGGTTACCCGTACGTCAGTTTAGCAAACTGGT
>CALGHE010000028.1 GCA_937915765.1 uncultured Bacteroidales bacterium
TTACCCGTACGTCAGTTTAGCAAACTGGTGGTTTCAGCCACTCACCCATCTCACCTTAAACTAATCGTTCGTGTTCTAATTTCGACTGCAAAGATATGAGATGTTTTTTTAAATACAAAACAAAAAGATGAGATTTTTTGTCGTTTTTTTGATTATTTTTGAAAACTGAAATTAAGGCATCTTCTATAAATTACAATTTGTGATTTTTTCATTCTCAAATCCGCTTTGGAACGCTTTTGAGTCTGTTTTGCTTATATTTGCACACCGCAGACCTGCGGCATCCGCCCCTTCGCAAATATAATCAAACTAACAAAAGGTATTTCAGGGTTGTTGCAAGCTAATTTGTAGAAACTGCCGTAAAAAGAATTAAAAACGAAAAGATAAAACAATGACTAAAAAAAAGACAAACAGCAAGTTGAAGTGGATTTTAGGAGGAACAGCCGCATTTTTGCTGATATGCGCTGCTGCCGCTTACTTTATATACTCCAGCACCGTAGCTCCCAACATATTCACGGAAGAGAAGACTTTCTTAAAAATATATCCGGAAGATTCATTTGACGATATTTTAAAAAAGATTGAAAAAACTGGAGTAATGCGAGATGTCAGCTCCTTTAAATTGATTGCTAAGCAACAAGGGTATCCGGAGAAAATAGTTCCAGGCAACTACGAATTGTCCAACGGCATGAGCAACGTGAAACTTGTGAACAACCTCATGAAAGGCCGTCAGGCTCCTGTCCGGCTCACTTTTAACAACATAAGGACCAAACAGGCTCTGGCCAGCAAATTGTCCAAATCTCTGCTTATGGACTCTACCGAATTTGTGGATATGATGAACAACGCAGAAATACTATCTGTCTATGGACTGAACCGCGCTACAGCCGTATCTCTGTTCATACCCGACACGTATGAAGTTTACTGGAACTTATCACCCACAGACCTCTTGGACAGAATGAAAAAAGAGCACAACATATTTTGGAATGAAGAAAGAACCCAGAAACTCAATGCGTTAGGCCTGTCTCAGACCGAGGTCAGCACCCTTGCCTCTATTGTTGAGGAAGAGACAAGCAAAAAAGATGAGAAACCTGTAGTAGCAGGCTTATATCTGAACAGACTGAGAAGAGGAATTCCGCTACAAGCAGACCCGACAGTTAAATTCGCTCTGCAAAATTTCGGGTTAAGAAGAATATACAAAAAGCATCTTGAGTATGATTCTCCATACAACACATATCTGTATGCCGGACTGCCTCCCGGACCTATAAGAATTCCTTCTAAAGAATCCATAGACGCGGTTCTGAACTACACAAAGCACAATTACATATATATGTGCGCGAAGGAGGATTTTTCCGGCTACCACAATTTCGCCTCCAGTCTGGATGAGCATAATAAAAACGCGGCAAAATACCGAAATGCTCTGAACAAAAAAAATATACGATAAAGAAGAAAAAGCCGAACAAAATCAACTACGATTAAGTTCGGCTTTTTTACTTAATTAAGGCAACCTCTACTAAAATTTAGAATAAGAAATCTAAAAAACGTAATTTACTGAAGTTAACTTAAATTCTACGAATTTCATTTAATTCATAATCTCGTCTTTCTCTATAAACTGAAAATACTTCACAGTTGACACTTTGAGCTCGTACGTTGCAAGGTCGTCACAAACAATAATGCCCTTAGGGTGCAACTGCAAAGCGCTCAGCGTGCACATCTGAGACACTCCGCCCTCAATAGCCTGCTGCAAAGCCCGAGCCTTGCCATAACCATTGACAATAATAAGCACCTCTCTCGCATCCATAATAGTTCCTACCCCTACGGTTAGCGCAGTCGTTGGCACTTTTGACATATCATTATCAAAGAATCTTGAATTAGCTATAAGAGTATCTGCCGTCAACGTTTTAACGCGAGTTCTGGACGTAAGAGACGAGCCCGGTTCGTTAAAGGCTATGTGTCCGTCAGGACCAATGCCGCCAACAAAAAGGTCTATACCGCCAGCCGCCTTTATACGTTCTTCGTAACCAGCACATTCAGCAGCCAGATCCGCAGCATTCCCATTAAGTATATTCACTTGATTTTCAGGAATATCTATATGCGAAAAGAAATTATTCCACATAAAAGAATGGTAACTTTCAGGATGATCTTTAGGCAAATTGACATACTCATCCATATTGAACGTAACCACATTCTTAAACGAGACCAAACCTTTTTTGTTAAGTTCGATTAATTCTCTGTACATTCCAAGAGGCGACGAACCTGTAGGCAACCCCAACACAAACTTTCTATCTGCTGTAGGATTAGCACTATTAATAGCCGATGCCACGTAATTTGCTGCCCATTTTGACACCTTGTCATAATCTGGCTGAATTAAAACTCTCATATATTAAAAAAATTAAGACATTGATTTGCATTTTCTATCCTTTCGCATCTGAAGCAGAGCTCTGAATAACAAATAAAAGCCAACCACAAAAAATGGCACACTCAGCAACTGCCCCATATTCAAAACCATGTCATTCTCAAAGGCCACCTGATTTTCCTTGATAAACTCAAGCAAGAACCTTGTGAAGAATATACCTATCAGAAACACGCCGAACAAGAACCCTTCGTATTTGCGAGCGTCAGTCTTCCAGTACAAGTAAAGAAGCACAGAAAACGTCACAACACAATACAACACTTCATAAATCTGCGTAGGATGGCTCGGTTCTGAAAATATAGGCTCCATTCCATTCTGCCATTTACCAATATTAGTGACAAACCTGAATGCCCAAGGAACATCCGTAGGGTTTCCGTATATCTCATGATTAAACAGATTGCCCATCCTGATGCACGCTCCACATATAGCAACCGCAATAACAATCCTGTCTAGCACCCAAATATAACTTTTCTTTATTGTCTTTCTGAATAGCCACATGGCGGTAAGAATCCCGAACGCGCCCCCATGACTAGACAAACCGCCTTTCCAAATACAAAACAATTCCAACAGATGCTCCGAGTAATACTCCCAATCATAAAAGAAGCAGTGTCCGATTCTCGCGCCTATGATAGTTCCAAATATCATGTAATAAAGCAGCCGTTCCATCGCTTCAGGAGGCAATCCTTCATTTTTGTATATTTTTGACTCCACATGATACCCTATAAAAAAGCCAAGCGCCCACATAAGCCCGTACCAACGAACCGTAAAAGGCCCTACCGATATTAAGTCCGGATCAAACGTCCACGTTATATATGACAACATATTTTTTATTTTTTAATTAATAAAAAAAGGAAGCTCGCATAAGAGCGAGTTCCTTTAAATTTATCAAGCATCCTTACCATGACACTGTTTGTACTTTTTGCCGCTTCCGCAAGGACAAGGGTCATTTCTGCCGATTCTATTTTCAACACGTACAGGCTGCTTCTTTTCCTGAGCCTGCTGTCCCTGTTCTCTCTGAGACTCCGCAACATCGCCCCTTCCGGTCTTGTACTGCTGAGGCTGCTGCCTCTGAGGCTCTTCCTCCGGAGCTTCCTCTGGAGCTTTTTCCTCCACTGGAATTTGTCCGCGCATAAGGATAGAAACCGACTTTCTGTTCATCTCAACCACCATTTTCTTGAACAAGTTGAACGACTCAAGCTTATAAATCAACAGAGGGTCTTTCTGCTCATAACTTGCGTTCTGAACAGAATTTCTCAAATCGTCCATCTCGCGCAAATGCTCCTTCCAATGCTCATCAATCATATGCAGCAATATAGACTTTTCAAACACCTTGACAATCTCCTTGCCTTCAGTCTCATAAGCTTTCTTCAGATTAACCGGCACATTATACTGCATTCTTCCATCTGAAATAGGAATCAAAATATTTTCATATCTGTCGCCATGCTCCTCATAAACATTCTTAATGAACGGATAAGCAATTTCTGCAATTCGGTCTGTTTTGCGTTTAAACGCGCTCATAGCCTCTTCAAACACACTATCAATAATTGCCTGTTCTTTCTTAGAAAGGAACATCTCTTTTGACACAGCAGAATCTACAGCAAAAACTCTCTGCAACTCATGTTTGAAAGAAGCGTAGTCATTAACCGCCTTAGCGTTCGACACGACCTCCACTATAGAGTCGTATATCATGTTCATGATGTTCACGCCCATACGCTCTCCGTGCAATGTCTGACGTCTCTTCTTGTAAATCACCTCACGCTGAGCGTTCATCACATCATCATACTCAAGCAAGCGCTTACGCACGCCGAAATGATTCTCTTCCACCTTCTTCTGCGCATTCTCCACAGACTTAGTAAGCCAGCTATGCTCAATAACCTCACCTTCCTTGAATCCGAGTTTGTCCATCATTCCCGCAATCTTGTCAGAACCGAACATTCTCATCAGATTATCTTCAAGAGAGACGTAGAAAACAGAAGAGCCAGGGTCTCCCTGACGACCGGCACGCCCTCTCAGCTGACGGTCCACACGACGCGACTCATGTCTTTCCGTACCTATGATAGCCAGACCTCCAGCAGCCTTGACTTCGTCAGACAGTTTAATGTCGGTACCACGACCTGCCATATTTGTGGCGATAGTAACCGTGCTGCCCTTACCAGCCTCAGCCACAATCTCGGCCTCCTTCTGATGCAACTTGGCATTCAACACATTGTGCTTAATCTTCCTCAACGTGAGCATACGGCTGAACAACTCCGAAATTTCCACCGAAGTAGTACCAACAAGCACAGGACGGCCAGACTCCACAAGCCTTACAATCTCCTCGATTACCGCATTATACTTCTCACGCTTAGTTCGATAAATACGGTCGTTCATATCCTTGCGCGCAATCGGCTTGTTTGTTGGAATAACAACCACATCAAGCTTGTAGATATTCCACAACTCACCAGCTTCCGTTTCCGCCGTACCGGTCATACCCGACAGTTTGTGATACATACGGAAATAATTCTGCAAAGTGATAGTGGCATAAGTCTGAGTAGCAGCCTCAACCTTAACGCGCTCCTTAGCCTCGATAGCCTGGTGCAATCCGTCAGAATACCTGCGTCCGTCCATGATACGACCAGTCTGTTCATCAACAATCTTGACCTTGTCGTCAATCACCACATACTGTTCCTCCTTGTTAAACAAGGCGTAAGCTTTCAGCAACTGGTTAATTGTATGAACACGCTCAGACTTGATATTGTAATTTTCCATCAGCTCATCCTTCTTAACCTGCTTTTCTTCAGGAGAAAGAGAGCTCTTTTCTATTTCGGCAACAGCAGCGCCCACATCAGGCAACACAAAGAACTGAGGGTCCTCAGACGCACCAGTAAGCTCATCGATACCTTTGTCTGTAAGTTCCACACTATTGTGCTTTTCATCAATCACAAAATAAAGCGGATCTGTTGCGATATGCATATTCTTGTTATGCTCCGCAATATAGAACTCTTCAGTCTTGAGCAAGATGGACTTGATGCCCGGTTCGCTCAAATACTTTATAAGCGGAGTATTTTTAGGCAATGCCTTGTAAGATCTGAACAAAGACAAAGCGCCCTCTTCCTGCTCCTTTTTGTCTGAAGATTTCATAAGCGTCTTTGCGTCAGAAAGATATTTAGTAGCCAACGCGCGCTGCAATGCAACCAATCTTTCGACCCTCGGACACAAAGCCTCATACTGCTGGTTCTCGCCCTTAGGCACAGGACCGGATATAATCAAAGGAGTACGCGCATCATCAATAAGGACAGAGTCCACCTCATCGACAATAGCATAGTTATGCTTTCTTTGAACCAAATCAGCCTCTCGCGTAGCCATATTGTCGCGAAGGTAGTCAAAACCGAACTCGTTGTTAGTACCAAAAGTGATGTCGGCCATATACGCATTGCGTCTGCCTGGCGAATTCGGCTGGTGCTTGTCAATACAGTCAACACTAAGGCCGTGGAACTGATAAAGCGGCCCCATCCATTCGGAGTCACGCTTAGACAAGTAGTCATTAACAGTAATCACATGCACACCGTTTCCGGTCAGAGCGTTAAGGAACACCGGCAAAGTAGCCACAAGCGTCTTACCTTCTCCGGTCGCCATCTCTGCAATTTTCCCTTTATGAAGCACAACCCCGCCAAACAACTGCACATTGTAATGAATCATGTTCCATATAGTTTCGTTACCGCCGGCAACCCATCTGTTCTTGTAGATGGCCTTATCCCCATCAATAGTCACAAAATCCTTGCTTATAGCCAGTTCCCTATCCATGTCAGTTGCGGTAACCACGACCTCTTCCTGTTCAGAAAAACGGCGGGCAGTATCCTTCACTATGGCAAACACTTCCGGAAGGACTTTCTCGAGCACCTCTTCATACTTGTCGAGCTTAACCTTTTCAAGCTTGTCAATCTCGTTGTAAGTCTTTTCGCGCTGTTCAATCTCCTGAGCCTCGATTTTAGACTTCAACTCTTCAATACGTTTAGTCTCGTCTGCGACATACTGCTTTATTTGCTCACGTATATCGTAAGTTTTCTGACGAAGCTCGTCATTTGAAAGTTCTTTTATCGACGGATAAACCAACTCAATTTTAGCAACGTAAGGCTGAATCTCTTTCATGTCTCGCTGAGCCTTGTTGCCAAATAATTTAGATAAAAAATCGTTTAAACCCATAAATCAACATTTAGCCTTGCCAAACAGACAAACTGACTTGCAGAAGCCTATTTCACAGGCGACATTTACAAATTACGCCTAAACACCTTAAGCACTACAAAAATAATCAAAAATAAACTAGTTTTTCACTTTTATTTCAAAAAAAATCTTAATAAAAGTTAAGATACTGAAAATCAAATATATAATTTATGCCATATATGCATATAACACAAACGAGGAGCAACAACAAAGCCGCCCCTCGTATAATAAAAATTTAAACCTCTCGACATCAAAATCTGTACAGGTCGTTTGCCGCGATAAGTTCCAATTTGTTTTTCTGCAAAGCCTCCACGCACCCCTGAAGGTTAGACGGCTTGATTATGATGTTCGCGCCAACCCCCTCAGCGAAAGCGTACATATACTCTATATATACGTTTTCTTTAGCCAATATATCCAAGGCAGAAGACAACGCGCCTGGGGTATTAGGCGAGTGCAGACAAATAACATCAGTCAGCGAAACCGCAAACTTATTGCTTTTCAAAACCTCCAAAGCCTTTTCCGGGTCAGAGACAATAGCACGCAATATGCCAAAGTCCGAATTATCAGCAACGCTAAATGCGGTCATGTTTATGCCAGACTTGCCCAGCAGAGCTGCCACGTCATTCAGACGCCCTGTCTTGTTCTCTAAAAAGACCGAAATCTGTTTTACTATCATATCGCTTGTATTTAAGTTGTTATTTTACTGAAATTTACGTTTGTCAAGCACTCGCTTAGCCTTACCTTGACTACGTTCAATCGAACGCGGCTCCACAAGTTTTATTGCAGGCTGAATACCCACAACGCTCTGTATCTTATGTGCCAGTTTTTTCTGCAAGCTCAGCATCTTGCTTATCTCGTCAGAATAATAAGCTTCCTTCACTTCCACCTGAATTTCAAACGTGTCTGTGTTATTCACGCGGTCCACCGTGATGAAGAAGTGAGGTTCAAACTCTTCCTGTTCGCAAAGCACAGCCTCAACCTGAGACGGAAAGACGTTCACGCCTCTGATGATCAGCATATCGTCCGAGCGGCCCAAAATTCTGCCCATACGCACCAATGTGCGTCCGCAAGAGCATTTTTCATAAATTAGTCTGGTTAAGTCGCGCGTACGGAAACGAATCAGAGGCATACCCTCCTTAGTCAAAGTAGTGAACACCAACTCGCCCTCTTTTCCCGGCTCAACCGGCTCCCCTGTTTCAGGATTGATAATTTCCGGATAAAACAAATCCTCATTCAAGTGAGTGCCATTCTGGCATTCACATTCAAAGCCCACACCCGGACCAGAAATTTCCGTAAGCCCATATATATCGTAAGCCTTAATACCCAGCTTAGCTTCAAGGTCTTTTCTCATCGCTTCAGTCCAAGGCTCGGCCCCGAATATGCCAACCTTAAGCTGAAACTCATCGCGCGGAATACCAGAATTGGCCATCGCTTCTGCAAGATATAGCGCATAAGAAGGAGTCGCAGCCAAGGCTTTCGCCCCAAGGTCCTTCATCAACATTATCTGCTTTTCTGTGTTTCCGCTCGACATAGGAATCACAGTTCCTCCGATATTCTCGACAGCGGCATGAGCGCCCAGCCCACCAGTGAACAAGCCATAACCATAAGACACCTGCACAACATCATTCTTTCCCAATCCGTAAGCTGTCAGACACCTTGCACCTGCCTCTGCCCACATGGCTAAATCGGCGCGCGTATAACCCACCACAATAGGCTTGCCAGTTGTGCCTGACGATGCATGAACTCGCACAATCTCAGACATCGGAGCAGACAAAAGTCCGAACGGATAATAGTCCCGCAAATCCTTTTTTGATGTGAACGGCAACTTTACAATGTCGTCAATACTCTGTATATCGTCAGGGGTAATACCTGCCTCCTGCATACGTTTACGATAAGGTTCACAATTATGATAAACCCTCTCCACCACACGCTTTAAACGAATGCTCTGAACCTTGCGCATCTCTTCGCGGCTCATACATTCAACAGACTCATTCCAAATCATTATATATACTTTTATTTGAACACTATTTTATAATATGTTGCAAAGATATGCAATAAACTAAAAGAATGTTATTTTTTCGCAATTATTTTCAAACAAATTCTCACGGTTCTTTCGATTCTAATACATTATGCTTAAGATTTTTCAGGCAAACCAAGAACTAAAACACCCCAACACACACTCGTCAATCCCAAGCTCTGGTTTTTCCGGAATCTTTTTTGTGATTTTTGTCAATTTTTCACCCTTCATTCTTCTTTTATTTAAAAAATATAGTATTTTTGCAATAGGAGTTATATTATTTTTAATCTGGTCGGATGACGTGAGTGTCTGACCTTAATTTTTAAGTTATGGGAAAACAATTAAGACGTTCAAAGAATGCGATACTAGGTGGTGTCGCTGCTGGTGTCGCTGAATATTTTGGCATTGACGCGACTTTAGTGCGAATTATATGGGCCTTGCTCATACTTAGCGGGGTTGGTCTTTTTGTCTATTTAGTATGCTGGCTTATTATGCCTAAATAAATGCACGCAGCGTACACTTTGAGTGTGCGCTGCTTTTTTGCGTCATCTTAAGACTGCTTGCGCAAATTAGGTATAGATGATTTTGAAAGTGTTTTCTTAATTCAAAACGTAATTTACAGAAGTTCCCTTAACTTCCTCTTAATAGTAAAAGATGCGGTTCAAACTATCTTCTGACTATTTGCCCACCGGCGACCAGCCGCAAGCTATAAAGGAGCTTGTTGACGGCGTTAATGCGGGCGTGCCGTTCCAAACCTTGCTGGGCGTTACCGGCTCCGGGAAAACGTTCACTATTGCCAATATGGTGGAACAGATTCAGCGCCCTACCCTTGTGCTTAGCCATAATAAAACGCTTGCCGCGCAGCTTTACGGAGAATTCAAAAGTTTCTTCCCAGAAAATGCTGTGGAGTATTTTGTGTCCTATTACGACTATTACCAGCCGGAGGCGTACCTTCCGAACACAGATACATACATCGAGAAAGATTTGGCTATCAATGACGAGATTGAGAAGCTGCGTCTCGCCACAACCTCTTCTCTGCTTTCCGGCAGAAAGGACGTGCTTGTGGTTTCGTCGGTCTCGTGCATGTACGGCATGGGAAATCCGAACGACTTCTACAAAAACATGATCACACTGAAGAGAGGACAGACTTTAGGCATGAATGTGCTGCTGAGAGCTTTGGTCGAGAATCTTTACGTGCGCAACGAAATCGCTTTGGAGCACGGAAATTTCCGGGTAAAAGGTGACACTGTCGATGTCTTTTTGGCTTATGCGGACTACATCTTGAGAATATGCTTCTGGGGCGATGAGATTGACGAGATTGTGAGCATCGACCCGTTAAGCAATGTAAAGATACAGAACTTCGAAGAGGTGAACATATATCCCGCCAATCTCTTTGTAACTAACAAAGACACTGTCCAAAACGCACTTATTGCTATTGGCGACGACCTCAACACTCAGGTTGAGTACCTTCAGTCTATCGGGAAAAATTACGAAGCCAAACGTCTGTATGAACGTGTAAACTACGACATGGAGATGATAAGGGAACTAGGACACTGCTCGGGCATAGAAAACTACTCCAGATATTTCGACGGAAGACAGCCCGGCACTCGCCCGTTCTGCCTGCTGGACTTTTTCCCAAAAGACTATCTGCTAGTTATTGATGAAAGTCATGTGACCATTCCCCAGATACGCGCCATGTATGGAGGCGACCATTCTCGAAAGATCACTCTTGTGGACTATGGCTTCAGACTGCCTGCCGCCATAGACAACAGACCTCTGAAATTTGAAGAGTTTGAGGAGATGTCCGGACAGACTGTTTTTGTAAGTGCCACGCCGGCCGAGTATGAATTAGAGAAGTCTCAAGGTGTGATAATTGAACAGATTATACGACCTACCGGGCTTTTGGACCCTGTTATCAGCGTAAGGCCAAGCCTCAACCAGATAGACGACTTGCTGGAAGAGATTCACAAAAGAATTGATGCGGACGAAAGGGTGCTTGTCACTACACTTACCAAACGTATGGCGGAAGAACTTCACGCTTACCTGCAAAAGATGGGCGTGCGAAGCAATTACATACATTCTGACATTGACACGCTTGAACGTGTGAAAATTATGGAAGACTTGCGAAACGGACTGTTTGACGTACTGGTGGGCGTGAACCTGCTGCGCGAAGGTCTTGACTTGCCCGAGGTCTCTCTTGTTGCTATTCTGGATGCAGACAAAGAAGGTTTTCTGCGTTCTCATAGGTCTCTGACTCAAACTGTCGGCCGTGCGGCAAGAAACCTAAACGGCCTTGTAATTATGTATGCGGACAAAATTACCGAAAGCATGCAAAAGACAATCGACGAAACCAATCGGCGCCGAGAAATTCAGATGAAGTATAACGAAGAACACAATGTTAAGCCTAAAGCTCTTAACAAAGCTAAAAAATCCATACTTGGAAACATCTCCGCCGATAAAGAGACTGACAAAGGGTATAAAAGAGATAAAAAATATGCTGAAAAAGATTTCGCTCAGACATTTGCCGCAGAGCCTGCCGAGCAGATTTACAGCAAAGAGAATCTGGATTCTGTTATAGAGCAGACAAGGAAAGCTATGCAGGAGGCCGCAAAAAAGCTAGAATTTATAGAAGCCGCACAGCTTCGCGACAAGCTTATAGAGCTGGAAAAACTAAAAAACGCAAAATAAATTGCAACATCAAACGGAAAGAATGTTTAAAAGCAATTTCTACATTTTGCAATTATCTATTCAGTAATCCTTTTCGGGATAAACTTAAAAAAGAGACAGACTCTCTAAACAAGAAGCTGTCTCTTTCTATTTTCAAATCTCATCAACAGGGTCCTCTTCCACCACAAGATTGTCAATGATGAAGTTTTGACGCTCAGGAGTGTTGTCACCCATATAGTATCTCAGGAGGTCGCTTACCGCATCTTCCTTTTTCAAGGAGACTTGGTCGAGCCTTATGTTTTCACCGATAAATAGTTTAAACTCATCTTTTGATATCTCACCAAGACCTTTAAAACGCGTTATTTCCGCCTTTGCTCCAATCTTCTCAATCGCGGCGAGCCGTTCCTCCTCCGTATAACAGTAAATAGTCTGTTTCTTGTCACGAACACGGAACAGCGGCGTCTGCAAAATATAAACATGCCCTTTTTTCACCAAGTCCGGGAAAAACTGCAAAAAGAATGTCAGCAGCAACAGCCTGATGTGCATACCGTCCACATCAGCATCGGTAGCTATAATCACTCTGTTATAGCGCAAACCTTCCATGCCGTCCTCTATATTAAGAGCCGCCTGCAAAAGGTTGAACTCCACATTTTCATAAACGACCTTACGGGTCATACCGTAGCTGTTCAGCGGCTTACCTCTCAAACTGAACACAGCCTGAGTCTTCACATCACGGCTGCTCGTTATGGAACCGCTCGCAGAGTCACCCTCAGTTATGAAGATTGACGAAAGCTCTTTTTGGTCACCTTTCGCATCGTTCAGATGCACGTGGCAATCCCTAAGTTTCGGATTGTTAAGGCTGACCTTCTTTGCTCGTTCACGAGCCTGCTTTGTAACGCCGGCGATAGCCTTTCGCTCCTTTTCCGCATCCTGAATCTTTTTCAGGAGAACATCCGCCATCTCTCCATTTTTATGCAAATAGTCATCAATCTCCTTCTTTACAAAATCGTTGACAAACTTATTCACCGTCACCCCGCTCAACGGGAACGGCTTCCCCTTGGAGTTTTTGTCAGGCGCCATGTAAGTAGAGCCGAGCTTGATTTTTGTCTGGCTCTCAAACTGAGGCTCAACAATGTTAATCGCAATAGCCCCCACCAGACCATTGCGTATGTCGGCAAGTTCCATGTTTTTCGCATAAAACTCCTTTATCGCTTTACCCAAAGCTTCGCGATAAGCAGACTGATGCGTTCCGCCCATCTTTGTGTACTGACCATTTACGAACGAGAAATATTCGTCGCCACCATTCTGAATACAGTGTGTCAAGGCAATCTCTATATCCTCCCCTTTTATGTGAACAATCGGATATATTGGCTCTGCTGTCATATTCTCCGACAACAAATCCTTCAGACCATTTTTAGAATAGAACCGTTCGCCATTGAACTTGATTGTCAGCCCGGAGTTCAGATAACTGTAATTGCGCAACATCGTGCGAATCGTCTCAATTCTGTAAGAGTAATTTGTAAAAAGAGTTGGGTCTGGCTTAAAAAATATGCGAGTTCCGTCCTCTTCATTCTTCGTGTTTTCCACTATACCAGAATCCGTCACAATCACGCCTTTGGAGAATTCCGCCCTGCGAGTCTTGCCCTCTCTGAAACTCTGAGCCACGAAATTTTCAGACAACGCGTTAGTAGCCTTTGTACCAACTCCATTCAGCCCGACAGACTGATGAAAAGCGCCGTCCGAGAACTTACCGCTGGTATTCATCACAGACACAGAATCCACAAGTTTTTCAAGAGGAATACCTCGTCCGTAGTCTCGCACTGTAACAGCCTCTTCGCTTAAAGTTATCTCAATCTGCTTTCCGCAACCCATTCGGAACTCGTCGATACTATTGTCAACAACCTCTTTGAGCAGCACATAAATACCATCGTCAGACGACGAGCCGTCGCCCAACTTACCTATGTACATTCCCGGACGGTGCCGAACATGGGCAAGACCCTCAAGGGTTACGATATCTTCGTGGCTGTAATTAGCAGCTGACGACTTACCTTCACTCTGACTGAAATTCAACTCTTCCATACCTGTGTCTTATTTTCGGTTCTCTTTACGAAACTTCGGCAAATGTAGCAAATTTTAAGAAAATTATCAAATCTGAAATATCGTCAAGTCAAAAAAATCACACTATTTCCTTTTGCTTTTTACACTTTTTTTCTTACCTTCGCTCTGTCTTTACAACTTCATTGCATGAGGCATTTGTTTTACATATTAGCTTTAACTTTAGTTTCTGTTTTCTTTTGTGACACTAAAGTTTTTGCGGACGAACTCCGTTGCAGCCATACCTCCATAGTTGCAGATGACGGGTATGAAAGCATTGGCGAGCAAAACTCTCATAGCAGCTGTGTCAATTCTGCCATACTTATAAAGACAAACCCCGTAACTCTTGCTTCTTGCAACGGGTTCGCGCACAACATTATCAAACTAAAGCCTTCTTGGCTATGCATTTACAGAGATTCTATAACTCAAACTATATATAAATCTTTGAAAGTATCTTCACGCACAATAGCTTCGTTCAAAAGGAAAACGGGCTATTACATATACTTTCTCAGGAAAATCATAATATAAATAAGCCTACCTTACTTCGGGGCACTTCTGATAAATTACATCAAGTTGGTCTTGACAGACATTCTGTTTTTATTGGTTATACTTGCAAATGAACATTTACGACAGAATAATGCGACATCGTAACTAAGTGAACATGAGCAAGATAAAACAGAATGCATTCAAGAGCGTATCGTAATTTATATAAGTTGCCTTTACTCATTTTTACGCACAGCTCTTACGGGAGTTGTCTTCTGTCAAATCTAAAAATCAAATAATATGCTTATCACACTTATGATTATATTGTTCGTCATAGGTTATCTTGCCATAGCCTTAGAACATAACATTAGAATAAATAAGGCCGCGTCTGCCCTTGTTCTCTGCAGCGTACTTTGGACTGTGTTTATCTTTGCAGCTCCTTCGGTTCTAACAAATATTCCAGACGGAGTTTCTGTCATTGACTACGTCAACAAAACGCTTATAATAGAGCATATTGGCGATGTTGCGGAGATACTCTTTTTCCTCATGGGTGCCATGACCATTGTGGAGCTGATTGACGTGCATGGCGGTTTCTCCATAATCACAGACTGCATTTCGGTCAAAAGCAAAAAGAAACTGCTCTGGCTTATAGCGCTGATTACATTCTTTATGTCCGCCGTTCTTGACAATCTCACCACTGCAATTGTCATGGTTATGATGTTACGCAAACTGATTAAAGACCAAAAAGAACGCTGGATTTTTGCGAGTGTCATAATTATTGCAGCAAATAGCGGCGGGGCATTTTCTCCTATCGGAGACGTGACTACAATCATGCTATGGGTTAACGGAAATGTAACTACAGAAGGGCTGATTCCGAATCTGTTCCTGCCCTCTTTTATCTCTATGGCTGTGCCTGTCGCAATTATCTCTTACGGCCTGAAAGGCAACTTAGAGTCTGCCAGCGACTCCGTTTCTCACGATAACTCCACATCTTTATCAAACTATATCACAAAGACCGAAAGGAACATAATATTCTTTTTCGGTGTAGGATGCTTGTTGTTCGTGCCTGTGTTTAAGACACTAACTCACTTACCTCCATTTATCGGCGTTCTGTTCGGACTTAGCCTGCTCTGGATATACATGGAGATTATGTACCGCCGCAAAAAAAACATGCCGGAAGACCGAAAAGCTACGGTTTCTGTGATTCTGAGAAGAATAGACATGACAACCATCCTGTTCTTTTTTGGAATCCTTATGGCAGTTGCGGCTTTGCAAAGTGCCGGAATTTTGCAAACCTTTGCGAAATCGTTAGACAACACTTTTAACGGAAATATTTTCCTCATAGATCTCATAATAGGGTTCTTCTCTTCTATAGTGGACAATGTGCCTCTTGTGGCAGGTGCAATGGGAATGTATGACATTGCATCCGTTGGCAACTTTAGCACAGACGGACAATTCTGGCTTCTTTTGGCCTATTGCGCTGGTGTCGGCGGAAGTATGCTTATCATTGGCTCTGCTGCCGGTGTTGTTGTCATGGGTCTTGAAAAGGTTTCTTTTGGTTGGTATCTTAAACGAATATCTTGGGTTGCTGCTGTTGGCTATCTTGCCGGGGCCGCCACCTTCGCCCTATTCAACTTCTTGTAACAAAGTTGCCTTAAAAACGGATTCAACCCATAAGGGTTCCTGATTTTACAAGGCGGGCTTCTTTTAGAGGCTCGCCTTTCCTTTTATACTGCACAGACTCCTCTTATTTATATTTCTAGGTCAACGTCTAAACTGGCTAGTAATGAAATCTGCACAAATAGTATATCATGTGACAGCAAAACTGCATGTCGCCCAATATTTCATTAACTTTTGGCTCTGCAATGAAGAAAAAAAAATGGCTAAATCCGGAAAATGGAATCAGCCATAAACATTCATCACAATACTGTAATATACTATTCAAAATTAAAAGACAAGATAAACAGCCTCGATGTCAGTTTAGACAGAGCGTTTGTGTATTTTAAATCGTCAATATCAAGAATTTCAGGACGATTACGCTCCAGCACATCAGAAAGTCCGAGGTACATCTTAAACTCAGGAGCCAACTTAAAGTATGGCAAATAGCAGTCAATACCAAAGCCGAATTCGATGCCATAATCCATCATCTTCAACATTATGACATTTTCCTTCTGCTTACCCAAGTCTAATGTTGCACTTCCGCCCGCAAGCAGATACGGCCTCCAGTTACCACGTCTCTGCCCTCTTGCCTTTACCGTAAGCGGGAAATTTATGATTGTTGACTTAACCGGCACACTCAGTTCGTTAAGCCCGTTCTGATCCACAAACTTCAGAGTTCTGTCTCCGAACATCAGAGCCGGAGTGAAGCGCAAGTTAAAATTTTCAGCCAAACGCAAGTCGCCAATTATACCAACAGTAAAACCTACAGCCAGACCAGTCTGGTCCGCATACCACCTGTTTCCGTCCTTGTCCACAATACCATTGTGCGAAACATTGAAATCCATTGAATTAAATCCCAATATAAACCCAAAATGATACGGCTTGTTGTCTGCGTTTATCAAGTTTCTCACCTGACCGAACGACCGTGCCGAAGCCATCTGAAAAGCAGACAACGACAGCAATAAAAATATTAGAATATTCTTTTTCAAAACTAAAATTTTTCTTTTATGCAAATATGTAAGTAAACTTATAACGCAAAGAATGCGTTTTTATTTTAGACAACTTCTATAAATTAGAACCTTGAGAAACATTTTGTTTCGGGTGGTCATATTTGCGAAAAAGCGATGCTGGCACCGCAACCGAGCAGATATGAGCAAGATAGACAAAATGGAACCAATGGCCTGCGAAACGAATTTCAGAATACGAAAATTACAAAACGCAATTTATAGAAATCGCCTCAAGTCAATCATTACATCAACCCTCTTTTCAAGACTGCAAAATTAAGAAAGAGTTTTCTAAACTTTGCTATAATGATGAAAATAAATTCAAAAAAAACAAAAGCCGCCCCAAAAAATCATTCTTCAAATTAAAGGCTTCTTCTATAAATTACAATCTTTATTTTTTGTCATAAATGTCTAGAAATAGAGACAAAAGCCAAACCTCACGCCCCATTTGTCAACCTCTCCGTTATTCAGATAATTAAGCCTGCGAATATACTCTATCTGGAATATTTTCAGAACATTGTGCAGTCCCACGCCAACCTCCATGTAAGGTTTGCCCTTCTCTATCTCAAAAGCCGTAGGGATTCCGTCAACCTCAGGCATAGAAAACAGCATTGGGTCATCAGGGTTCTTTAACGGATTATTTTTATCAGACAACGCCCCGTAAAACGCTTTAAAACGCACAAACTCACGCCAGTCCAGTTCCCTTATCAACGGTATTCGCCCCAAAATAAAGCCGTCGAGGTCATACATCAAATCTAACGTGACATATTGATCTGTAAGAAATTCCATGTTGTTCATCAGCCAAAAAGTCTCAGAATGAATAAAATAAGACAGATTTGTAGCCGGCATGAAAAGCAACGGATACGGCACTTTCTCCCATATCTTGCCCGCTTTAAAATATGCATCAATCTTTCCGAACGGCATTATAAAAATGCGCTGAGCATAGCTGAACTCCGCCTTGTTGTACGAGTAGTCGCTGTTCAGGAAGCCCTTTGTTGACCCTGCATAACTCAGTTCTAACTCCGGTCTGTCCTTTGCCAGCGAGCCTCGGCTCTGACGATTCTGGCAATATATCATGCCCGGAGAAAATCTGACAGAAGCACCATATTCGGAAGTCTCGATGCCGTTCATCACATAACCGTCGCAATTCCTTTTATAAACCAAATCGCCCGCAGCCACTTCGTTCTGATGCTTCAGGCTGAGATTAAAAGAGAGTCCGTTTCTTAATTCATTAACAAACTCAAGCCTCTGCTTTTCTACATAAGCGAAATGCCTGACTTCCACTCTTTTAAACGAATTAACCAAACTGTGTTTTCCTGAAGTCATAAAACGTTCGCTTGGAATGTCCCAGTCATACGAACAGCCAACAATAACAGACTTCCGAGGAAACTCTGTCCTTGCCACTTTTTTGTCTATGAAAGAGTACTCCAGTTCAGTGTCGTATTTGACCTTTTCATCCTTAAATCCGTAAGCGACCGAACCCGCAAAGAACAGACGCTCGTGAAGTCCGGGATCCGTCACGCCGCCTACACCAAGCCGCACGCCTTCCAAGTCGTTGACAGAAAAGAAAGTCCCGACCGGCCCTATATCAAATTTCGGAGGCTTGCCCACTGGAATATGTCCTTCTATAATAGTTCTTATCGCAAATTCAAGCACTTTGAACTGCCACATATCCTTCAGCTTTTGGTATGTAGAGTCGATGTTCGCTTCGTTAGAGCCTAAACTGTCCGGCCTGCTTTGCACCAATACCGAATCATTCCTTGCAAAATAATGCTCCGAATATAACACATCATTCACATTTGCAAAAACTGCAGAGTCTGGCTTCGCAAATTTGTAATTGTCATAATAAGTCACACGCCTCGCATACCCGCCCTGAAGTTGCTCTATAAACGAAATCTCGCCAGACATCACCTCTTTTGTCATACCGTAAGTCCCGTTAGGCAACGGTTCAAACTCTTGAGTTACACGCATCGCCTTCACCAAATTAAGCTTTGAATTAGGAGGGACGTTCAGCGTTATGGACTTAACCGCATAACTTGAGTCCTTCGCTACTAACAGGTTGCCGGCAAAACCAAGGTCTTTCGTGTTCAGCGGCGCGAAACCTACTTTCACATAATCTTTAGCAGAATAACGCACAGTGTCAATTATGTAAAATTTATAGAACGTGGTAGCCAGCGACGACATCGGACTCATAAATTTGGTCAGCAGCAAATCTATATTATTGTCATACACCTGCACTCCCGAAAAAGTTTGGTTCAAAATATTATCTATCAGTTCTTCTGAAATCACATTAAACAGAAGTTTGCTATCTTCTGCATGACAAACTACCTTTTCGGCGTCCGGATTATGTTTGCTGTGCACCTCCGCCACATTTTCTTGCATATAAAATGGCAAATAGGGCTGACCAGACAGTTCTGACGTGTCCATGTTGCTGTACAAGAAATCTATCTTGCGTTTCAGCTTATTGGTCTTTTCCGACCTCTCGCCTATGTTGTTCACTCCCAACACCGTACGCTGATAACGATTGACCGTATAGGCGTCTACGTTTCTCACGTCGTACAAATCTTTCCGCTTGATAACACTGTCCATAAGCATAACCGCAGGGTTGTTTTTGCGCTTATACCTCTTGCGCTTCTTTTTTACCACCAACTCTGTAAGTTCATACTGCTCCGGAGACAGATATACATCTAACTGAGTCTGACCTGCCTTTAGCTTGACCGTTTTTGAGAAGAACCCTATCGAAGAGAACTCTACAGTTCTGCATTTAGCATCAACCTCTATTTCATATTTTCCAGCGTCATTAGTCATCGTTCCGACAAGCGGATCTTCCAAGAAAGACACATTGATAAAAGACAAAGGCTCCTTAGTGACTGAGTCTCGCACAATCCCCTTTAACACAATAAAATCCTGTGCAAAAGCCCCCGATAAAGGGAGCAGAAGCAATAATAGTAGAATAACTATGTTTTTTTTATATACGTATCTTTTCATTTCCCGTTAAACGTAAATTACAACAATAGCAAGCAACAAGTTGTATTTTGGAGTGCAAAGGTAATATTTTTATAATAAAACAAATGTTCTTTTTTCTTTTATTAAGGTCTTTCCTACTGATTTTACAGACAAAAAACTTATTATCAATCTTGATGAAGCAAGAACGTTCACTTTTCCCAATCGGGCTGCAACAGTCATAGGTTCTATTAACATCTGCTAAAATTGGATCGTGAAGACGTAGTTATTTCGAATATATTTTGCAAAAAAACGACCAAACCTCTTGTTTTTTTTTATTTAATGCATTATATTGCATACGGGAAGGAAAGTAAGAATTACCTGCTTATGTTGAAGTGTCGGTTTGATTCAGGTTTCTACTGTAAAGCGTGAAGATATTGCTTCTATGGTCTTTTGATTTTGAATGTTCTGGCAAAACGTGGCCTAAAGGGCAAGGTATTGTTTCTTTATTTATTGACTTTTTAACGCTTAATCATGAGATGGATTCGCTACATATTGTCTTTATTGGCATTGCAATTTGTATGTATGACAAACTTTAGTCAAACGATGGAAGTATCGCCTGTCGGAACTTTTTCCGAGTACAAGGACGGCACATTCCACACAAGTTGCGTCATGGAAATCAACGCTCCGTATCATGTTGTGAAGAGCGTTTACTTATCTATTGTCGAAGGAATGAAAACATCGCCCACCAAAGACCTCGACTGGGCTTTTCAGAACATGAGCAAAACAACAGGCTCAAGGGAAGAGTTTCTTTTGAGAGAAGAGGGAGTTGTTTACAACCCACAAAGCAACAAATACCAGCTAAAACTGAAAATTGGCCTAAAAGACCATGAACCAGGTCTGTACACCATCAATGCGAACCTAAAGACTCATACTTACCCAAACGGCAAGTATGAAATCTCGTTCCGCACCACACAAAAGATAAAAATAATGAACACTTGCGGGATAATACTGCACCTTATGCAAAAAGATGCAAACACATCGGTCGTGTGCTTGCACTCTGACATGAGCTTCTCCTGGCTCTTCAATATATTCTTTACAGAAAAACGGTACAAAAACGTTTTGGAATGGAGACTGGAGCAATTTCTCCTCAATGTGAAAAACCGTTCAGAATCACACCATAAAATGGTGAAAACCGTTAACACACTTTAGCGAACTGCTCTATATTCTCATCAACAAAATGAGCTATAGCCGCAGTTGTCTCTTCTTCTATTTCAAAATAAAGCTCCTCAAGCTCGTCAAAAGCCTCAAAATCAACATACATGGCATGAAACTCCTCGTCTGTGGTCTCCCTTTCTAACTCTGCACGATTTTCATCAAAAATCTTCTTTGCCTTGTACACTAACTTTGATAATTGAGCCGCTCCGAACACACGCATAGACTTAGCAAACGGATTGTCGAAAATATAGCCGCCATACCCGTTCTGTATAAGCTGCACAAAACCACCGTCACAAATCTCCTTCTGAAATATCTTGTAGGCCAGAAGCGAATGCTGATAACCATTAAGAGCAGACATGTTCTGCGAACAGACATCACCGCCAAGCGCTTTACGGTACTCATCAACAAACACAGACAGAAACTCGTCCATGCCCTCCGCGGCGGCTCTCTGCAAATCTTCGTCCTTAACTATAATATCAGCCATACAACCTTACTTTTTTAAACCCAACACAAAAGAATTCTGAAAAACAGGATAACCAACCCGCAACGAGTCTAACTTCTGACTCACCTCGCTCACGTTACATGACGACGAATACGTGACCAAAAACTTAGAATCGCAAGACATTGTGGACAGCGAGTCCGAAAAACCTTCGGCACCTGCTATAAAATCAGCTGCATCTGACTCATTTTCAAACGTAGCCACCACCAAGTAATATTCCTTGCGCTCTGCCTCAGCTTTACGCTCCGCCTCCATTTTCTGCCTTACAGACTCCTTTACTACAGGGACTGGCGAAAAAGATGCGTAGTCTGTCCGCCCGCCGTACCGCAAGGGCTGACAAAACAACAGCAACGCCACCGCAGCCGCCACGCCACCCGAAAAAATTCCCGTACGCGATTTCTCGCTCTTGGCCTTAACCTTATCTTTTACAGTCTCGCCTCCTTCGCTCAACTGCGGAAAATAAAACTCGTGCAAACCAAAAGCGTCTGCATTTTCTATAGCATAGCCTTTTTGATGAAATATCACATTTCCGTCTTCGACAACCAACGAGCCAAAGCCCTCCATCACAAACTCCTTGCGCAAAGCCAGCTCTTGCTTCATGCGTTTCACCTTTTCGGCCACCATCCTATTCGCCTCGTCGAAAGAAATGCCGCCCTCCTTCATGAACGCATGAACAAGCAACCCGTCATTATGAATGAGATGCGGATTAAACACAACCTCAGCGGAGGGCGGACAAAATCTGTTCGACTTCCGCTCTACAACTGCGCCTTTTGTGTTAACCACAAACCCGCCCAAATCCGGAACTATCACACACGCATGCCTATTCAACAGCTCTCTTGTTAACCTAATTAATCCCTGCATTTTCTTTCTCCTCTTTTTCTTTTTACACAATTTTTTACAAAAATAGATGTTTTTATCTATATTGCCAAACTGTTTTCACCCCTATTTTACGCTCGAATCATATTTTTCACTCTTTTATCCTCTCTTTTTCAAAAACTGATTCTACAATAGCTCATTTATGAATTTTATATTTCATAATTTATAGAAATTGGCTTAACTTTGCTAAAGTTTATTTAAGTTAAAATTTTAGACTTTTATGAAATACTTGATTATACTTGGCGACGGAATGGCAGACGAACCAATCGCCAAACTAGGCAACAAGACAATTTTGCAAGCGGCTAATATCCCTACGATGGATATGCTTGCTAAAAAAGGCAAAAACGGGCTACTTGTAACTGTTCCCGACGGTTTTCACCCTGGCAGTGAAATTGCCAACCTGACGGTTATGGGATATGATGTGGCTAAGGTCTTCGAAGGAAGAGGTTCCTTGGAGGCTGCCAGTATCGGTGTGGAGATTGAACCGGGCGAGATGGCTATGAGATGCAATATCATCTGTGTGGAAAACGGCAAAATCAAGAACCACTCGGCCGGACACATTTCAAACGAAGAGGCGTATGAGCTGGTTGACTTCCTTGAAAGAGAGCTTGGCTCTGACGTTGTGTCTTTCCATAAAGGCATCTCCTACAGACATCTTCTTAAAGTCAAAGGTGGAAACAAACACGTGTCTTGCACCCCTCCTCACGATGTGCCTGGCACTCCGTATGCCGACGTTATGGTCAAGGCAGACTGCAAAGAGGCGGAAGAGACTGCAAACTTGCTTAACGACTTGATATTGCGTTCTCAGAAACTACTTGAAAACCACCCGATTAACATCAAACGAAAAGCGGAGGGGAAAGACCCTGCAAATAGTATTTGGCCTTGGTCTGCCGGTTATAAGCCACAAATGAAAACTCTGTCCGAATCTTACGGACTGAAACGCGGCGCTGTGATTTCTGCTGTCGATTTGATTAAGGGCATTGGTGTTTACGCCGGTCTTAAACCTATTGAAGTGGAAGGCGCGACCGGACTGTATGACACAAACTACGAAGGCAAAGTGAAAGCCACTATTGACGCGCTGCGCGAAAACGACTTCGTTTATCTGCATATAGAAGCGAGCGACGAAGCCGGACACGAAGGCAACGTGGATCTGAAACTTAAAACAGTCGAATATTTAGAGAACAGGGTTGTCAAACCTATCTTTGAAGAGGTGTCGAAATGGGACGAGCCCGTGGCAATTGCTATTTTGCCAGACCACCCTACTCCATGCAGAATAAAGACTCACGTCGCCGACGCTGTGCCTTTCCTCATATACAAACCGGGCGGCGAAGCTGACGCTGTTGAGCTCTACGACGAAGATTCTGCAAAGAAAGGCTCTTTGGGAACTCTAACAGGCGACGAATTCATGAGAGCTTTACTTTCTTAAATTCACCGTTTATAACTAAGAGTATAACAAACTTTTCGGTTCTTTTGACTTATTTCGGCTACTTGCTGTTTGACAGTCGGTCTCAGTGCTGGCACTGTACTTTCTTTCGCACAGCAATCTGCTCGAAACAAATTCAAAAATTCCGCGAAATGAATTTAGAGAATCCAACTTAACAAAAAGACGAAACAAAAAAAGCCGCAGCGAGTTGTATCTCTGCGGCTTTTATAATTTAGTCAATTAAACAAATTTAAGTACTCTTTCTATCTGACAATACATATTATATCAGAGGAATATTATACTTTGCGCACTCTGCACGCATCTCGTCAGACCAAATGCTGGCCTGTATCTCTCCGATATGCGCTTTTCTTAAGAAGAACATACAAAGCCTTGACTGTCCGATACCGCCTCCGATAGAAAGCGGCAGCTTATCTTCCAACAAACGTTTATGAAAATACAAATCCTTACGCTTCTCTTCTCCTGCAATCTCCAACTGACGCAAAAGAGCCTCCTTATCCACACGAATACCCATAGAAGAGAGTTCCAACGACTGCTCAAGAATATCGTTCCAAACAAGAATATCTCCATTCAAGCCAGGATAACCTTTTTCGCCTTCAGAAGACCAGTCGTCATAATCAGGAGCACGGCCATCATGCTTCTCGCCGTCGCCAAGTTTTCCGCCGATACCCATCAAGAAGACAGCCTTATGCTTTTTAGTAATTTCATGCTCTCTCTGCTTTGGCGTAAGGTCCGGATACATCTGACGCAACTCCTCTGCATGAATCATAAAAATATTCTGCGGCAATTTGGGCTTAATTTCCGGATACATTTCATAAACGACATACTCAGTCTTAACCATAACCGAATATATTCGCCTAACAATATCTTTTAGAAACTCTACAGAACGCTCTTCCTTCGACACATGACGCTCCCAGTCCCACTGGTCAACATAAAGAGAGTGCAAATTGCCAAGTTCCTCGTCCGGACGGATCGCATTCATATCCGTATAAATTCCGTAACCGCACTCAATGTCATAATCAGCAAGAATCATACGCTTCCACTTCGCCAACGAATGAACCACCTCCGCTCTTTGGTCGCCAAGATCCTTTATAGGGAACGAGACAGGACGTTCGATACCGTTCAAATCATCGTTAAGCCCTTGTCCCTGAAGCACGAACAGAGGCGCAGTGACACGTCTTAGACGCAACTCCGCCGAAAGGCTTCCCTGAAAAAAATCCTTTATCTTTTTTATCGCCAGTTCAGTCTGCTTTATGTCCAAAACCGGCTTATAATCTTTCGGTTTTATTAAGTAACCCATCTTTTCTATAATTTATTTCTGCAAAGATAATTTTTATTTTTCGAGAAAGGTAATATCATTCACTTTTTTTATCAAAAATACAATCGTTCGCCCCTCATTAATAAAAAAACGAAACAATTAGCCTGCATTTTTTTACAAAAACATAAAAAATCGGCCTGCACAATTTGCAAAAAACACAATTTCAAATAACCAAGGAAAAAAGTCTGTCAATATTTTTCAAAATGAAAATATTTAGTACCTTTGCAAGACAAAAATAATGGCTCCGTAGTTCAGTTGTATAGAACGTCAGATTCCGGTTCTGAAGGTCGCGGGTTAGAGCCCCGCCGGGGTTACAGATTTTGCAATAATAGCGGGACAGATGTTCCGCTATTTTTTTGCACCGTCTCGCAGATACGCCATCAAAAGAACCGCAAACACAACGATATTTGCCGCAAGATTTACCACAACCGCCCCATTGAGCATCCACATCGGAATAAGCCACACAGAGAATGCGATTGTAACAATAACACCAACAACAGATTTGACCACTAGTATGCGCAAACGACCAACCGCAGAAAAGTAATGCCCTATGATATTGGCGACACTGCCAGCTAGAATACCAGGCGACAAACCTAAAAGAATCTGCTTCACATCCGCAAAATCCCCGCCAAATACCCAAACGAACAGTTCGGTCGGCAAGACATTTGCCACAATCAAAACCACTATTGTGAAGAACACGCAATACACAATTCCCTTATTTATTTCACTACGAGCCACACTCTTTTCACACCCCTCGCTCACTATGCGCGAATACTGAACCATTGATATGCTACGAGCCACAACCAATACAGATTCTGACAAAGCCACACCTATAGAGAAGACCCCTAACGAGGCATCCCCTGCATAATATGCCAAAAAATAATAACTAAGTCTCGTATTAAGAAACTGCAAAAACTCACTCAGCTGAGTCTGAAAACCAAACTTAAAAACCTGAAGAGCATCTCTTAGACTAAACTCTGCAAACTCCTGCAAAAGCTCCACTCTCTGAAACCACAAAGACACTAACGTTAACGACACAACAGACATAAGCCATGCGTAAAAATACGAAACGTAACTTTTATCCACAAACTTATAAAAAAACAAAAGCAACAAGAGTAAAAGCAGTGGCTGCAGTACGGTCAACATATTATATTGCTTAATCCTGTTGACACCAAGAAACATAGAGCTAAAAAAAGAAAGCAAGCCAAGAAAAAAAGAGATTACAAAAAAACATACTGCCAAAGCAGACTGCCTCTCCATCTTATAGAACACTGTCGCCCCTACAGCCGACGTGATCGCCAGCCAGCACAGAGCCATCGAAAAAAGCCTGCCGCCCCCTTTCTTTTTAAAAAAATAGGAGACACTGCTGCCGGTAAAAACACTTCCTACGATAGCCAACAGCCCAATGTCAGCGACAAACATAGCCACCACGCCACGCCCTTCCGCTCCCCACAAACGAGCAGACAGAACCACAACAAGAAAATTGCACAGCAAAATAGTGCATTTTCCTATAACAGTTTGCAATATATCCAGTTTATTCTTATCCAATGCCACCCTTTATAAAATTCACAAAATCAACTTCTTGCGTCTCCCAATTATACTTGCTTGCGCACAATTCCGCGCCTCTGCCGCAATGCCTCCGATACAACTCCTCATCATCTATATACCTCAGCACAACGTCAGCCGCTAAAGCCGCATCACCTTTCGGTACAAGAAAACCCGCGCTGTCTATTTCGGGAACCCCCTTAGGTATAGCCTTTAAAGCCGTATAAATTACAGGCCTTCCTGCAGACATATAATAAAACAATTTTATAGGAAGACATCTTGTATTTTCCATATCATCGTCTCTTAAATCAAAAAACAAATCAGCCTGCCCTACAGTTTCACAAAATACCTCAAACGGCTGCCACGAAATGATTTCTACTTTCACATTTTGCGGCAAATTCCGAAATTTGAACACCGATGACGACACAACTCTAAATACAAATTGCGTCTCTGTTTTTTTACGAGCCACAGTCTCCACCGCATCAAGCACTCGGAAAAAACCTTTTTCAGCCGTCATATTCCCAGAATAATACAGGACACACTCTTTCTGCAACGAATCTTTCATCGGGAATCTACGCACCTTACCAATCGACGCGTAATATGTCAGATACATAAATTTTTTCCACGGAAATAAAAATCTGAAAGGAGATGACTTATAATATTCACCGAATATAAAAGCGTCACACCAAACACCTGCGTAAAGAGAGAGAGCCGCAAGCGCCCAGAATTTAAAAAAAGCTGAAAAAACGGAAACGTTCCTCAGATTCTTCTTAGACGGATACCACTCTGTAATATCATAAACAACCTTAACACACTTGCCCTCTTTCTGCAGAGCCGACCTTACACTTTTTGCCACCTTAACGGACAATGGCGTATCACAAATGACAACATCAGGCAAGACTGACGCAAGTTTATCTTCCATCCACTTCAATTTTCCGTCTCGACTAGTTTCTATAGAATAAGCAGAAAAGATATAAACATCGCAGCCGGCCTTCTTCAGAGCCTCCGCCTCCTGAAACGCAACCCTCTCGTCCGTTTCCGTATGCGCCATTAAAGAAAAAGCCACAACCATAGAGCAACAGCAATTAAAAAAGGCCGCCCAGACGGACAGCCTTCAATCTTTTTGCATGAAATAATTATTCGCCTTCAGAGATTGCTTCTGCTGGACAAACACCAGCACAAGTTCCACAATCTGAACACTTTTCAGGGTCGATAGAATAGATATCACCTTCTGAAATTGCTCCTACTGGACACTCGCCAATACAAGAACCGCAAGCTACACAGCTGTCTCCATCAATTACGTATGCCATAACTTTAGTTTTTTAGTTTAAAATAATGTTTTTATTTAATGTGACGCAAAGTTACATTACTTTTTTTACATTTCAAACTTATTTTTCAGAAAAATTTCGAACACTAACGCAACAAAGTATCATTCAAATACTTACGAAGCAATCTCACCTCAAAATTCTCTTTATCCTGTTCGCATCGTCTATCAGCACTTTCAGTCTGCTTTCGTCGTTAGCCTCCAGCGCATTTTTGAACTGCTGCAATTTGTCCATATAAGAATCCAAGACAGACAGCACGTTCTCTTTGTTCTGCATAAATATAGGCACCCACATCTCCGGATTACTCTTTGCCAGACGAGCTGTAGAAGCAAACCCTCCAGAAGCCAAGTCAAAAATGTTTTTTTCGTTCTTTTCCTTGTCAAGGACAGTAAGCGCCAGCGCAAAGGATATTATATGAGAGATGTGCGACACATAGGCAGTATGCACATCATGATGCGCCGCACGCATATAAATAACGCGCATATTAAGCGAGTCGTACATGCTTCTGACAAGCTCCACCGCCTTCGGGTCCGAATCTTCTGCGTTACAAATGATTCCGGCACGTCCCGCAAACAGATTAGGTATTGCCGCCCACGGACCGCTGAACTCCGTTCCCGCCATAGGGTGCGACGCCACATAATTCTTTCGCCTTGGATGATAATGAACCGAGTCGTTCAGCTTCTCTTTTGTCGAGCAAATATCCACAACAACCTGATTGTCATTTATTTTATCAAGGATGTCAGACAACATCCTAAGAGCCGCGCTAACCGGAACAGAAAGAAGAATAAGGTCGCTCTTCTTTATAAGCTCATCGTAAGGCATAACCTCGTCAACAAGCCCAATGCGCTGAGCCGTCATCGCATTAAGATCCATGCTATCGCAGCCCAAAAATTTGTCTGCAAACTTATTTCTGCGAAGATCGATAGCCATAGAACCACCTATTAGACCTAAACCTATAATACCTATTGTCATTTTAGTAAAAACTTGAATTAAAAGCGGCCGAAACCACGTGTTAAAAACTCTCGCAAAGTTAATGTTTTTTTCAGTTTGCATTAATACATAACACAAAAAATTCGACACAACAATCGGTAAAAAGTTTCTCTGTTCATTTGATAATCTCTTAAAAAAAATAAATAATCAACCTTCAAAACACAAAAATCAACCTTTACACCACTCTTTAACAGACATCCGAACAATACAACTCAACATTTTTTTCTTTTTCGATTTTTTTATCTATCTTTGCAGAAGTTTTTGCCTTAAAGAGATTTAGGTTCAAAACAAACTAAACTTCCGAGTTCCCCTTTGGTTAAGGTACGGAAGTTTGACGCAACGCAAACAGCGTTAACCGTCAACTCAAAAAAAATTTAGCAATGGAAAGAAACATAGACGCTTTAAAGCCAGGACTTGTCTTCAAGCTTTTCCGAGGATATGTCCGTTTTTTCCACGATAAGATATTTTATCGTAAGACATATGTGATAAACAAGGAAAATGTGCCGGAAAACGGCACCCCGGTAATTGTCACATCAAATCATCAGAACTGTCTGAACGACCCGTTAGGACTCGTGTTTTCCTTCAAAAACAGAAAGGTCAACGCCATGGCTCGAGCAGACGTGTTCAAGAACCCTATCGCAGCTAAATTCCTCCGTTGGATTGGGCTGGTGCCGGCGTTCCGTCTGATGGACGGCGAGGAGACACTCGGCAATAACGGCAAGTCGTTCGACGTGATAGAACTGGAACTGCTGAACGGAAGGACCATTATCATCTACCCAGAGGCAGGTCATCAAGACAAACGCTGGCTTGGCGACTTCTCTTTAGGTTATTTGCGCATGGCGTTTAATGCGGCAGAGAAGGACAATTTCGAAACAGAGATATTCATACTGCCATCGTGCAATCATTACTCAAGATACTTCAGCATACGCGAAGAGTTCCTTGTAAAGTACGGCACGCCAATTTCGCTGAAACCATTCTACGAGCTGTACAAAACAAAACCGCGCACAGCACAGCGAAACGCCAACGCTCTTGTCCGCAAGCAGATAGAAGAACTCATGCTAAATATAGAGGACCTTGAAAATTACGAGGCCATAGACTATATCAGAGAGACTTACGGGGTTGAATATGCGAAAAAGAGCGGATTTGACCCTGAAAATCTGCACGACAAACTGTTGTCAGACAAACAGCTGGTCAAAGATTTGGACGAACTGAAACAGAAAGACGAGGCTCTGGTAAAGAAGATATACGAGGAAACACTTAAATTGAAGAAAGGCACGTATGACATGAACGTCAGAGACTGGAACTTCACGAAACCGTTCTCTCTGCTCAGCACAATAGCGAAAGGTTTCGGATTCCTGCTGCTGCTCCCGTTGTACATCTTTGCCATGTATCCGTTTTTGCCTATGTTCTATGCGCCAAAGGCAATTATGAAGAAAAACATGGACCCAATGTTTATAAGTTCTCTGAATTTCGGAACCTCTGTTCTTGTGACAATACCGCTGTTCACTATAATAACGTTAGTTGCGGGCACTTTTATTTTTGATTCTTTTTGGATTGCGTTGATATATTTATTTACTTTGCCGTTCATTGGTCTGTTTGCATGGCACTACAGGCTGGAATTTATCAAATGGAAAGCAGAAATAAAGTTCAACAGTCTTAGAAGCAGCGAAACAGTCCAAAATTTGATAAAAACAAGAGACGGAATGTGGCAGATGCTGCGCAAAGCGCTCAAATGACACGCTCTGTCATGCAAAAAGGTTGAATAAAAAAATTAATTAAATATTGTAAACTGTAAATTTTATGAATAACAGACGAGTTGTAATTACAGGTATGGGTATTTACTCGTGTTTGGGAAAGACTTTGGAAGAGGTTAAAGAATCTCTTTACACAGGGAAATCAGGTATAATCTTTGACCAGGCACGCAAAGATATGGGATTCCGCTCAGCGCTAACTGCGCACTTGGAAATTCCAGATTTGAAGAAAGAACTGTCGCGCAGTCAGCGCGTGTACATGCCAGAACAGGCGAAGTACGCTTACGTGGCCACATGCGAAGCTTTAAAGAATGCAAAGCTTGACCAAGATTATTTGGACAAACACGAAGTTGGGCTGCTTTACGGAAACGACAGCAGCGCGGACCCTGTTGTCAAGAGCGTTGACACTATGCGCGAAAAGAAGGACACTACCCTTGTTGGTTCTGGCGCCATATTCCAGTCTATGAACTCAACTGTTACAATGAACCTTTCGTGCATATTCAAACTGAAAGGCATGAACCTTACGGTTTCAGGAGCATGCGCCAGCGGTTCTCACGCAATCGGCTTGGGTTCCCTTTTAATCAAGTGGGGATTGCAGGACTGCGTAATCTGCGGAGGCGCGCAGGAAGTGAACCCGTTCTCTATCGGAAGTTTCGACGGCATCAGCGCGTTCTCTGCACGCGAAGACGCACCTACAAAGGCATCTCGTCCATTTGACCGCGACCGCGACGGACTTGTCCCTGGCGGTGGAGCCGCAACTGTTGTGATTGAAAGTTACGAATCAGCAGTAAAGCGCGGAGCGCCAATCTTGGCCGAAGTGATCGGATATGGATTCTCGTCAAACGGCGACCATATTTCAGTTCCTAACGTTGACGGCCCGGCTCGCTCTTTGCGCATGGCTATACAGCAGGCCGGAATCGACTTGAGAGAGATTGGCTACATCAACGCGCACGCCACTTCAACACCGAAAGGTGACCAGAACGAAGCGAAAGCTCTGTTCAGCGTGTTTGGCGACTATCGCCCTGAAATAACATCCACAAAGTCTCAGACAGGCCACGAAATGTGGATGGCAGGAGCCAGCGAAATTATCTATTCTATGCTTATGATGAAGAACGAATTTATCGCTCCTAACATCAACTTCGAAAATCCGGACGAAGATTCGGCTAAGCTGAACATTCCTTCTGTACGTGTAGAAAAGAAATTTGACACGTTCCTTTCTAACTCTTTCGGTTTTGGAGGAACAAACTCTACGCTCATCGTACGAGATATAAAATGATAAAAAGGGAAAATCAAAGGCATTTATAAAAATAAATCGCTTTTGATTTTTCTTTTTGCGAAAGATATTTTATCTTCGCTGAACTTTTTGAGTATTGTATTATTTTAATGGACAAAAAAATGGAAAAACAAGAATTAATCGCTAAGATCAACGAAGTGTTGGCTGAAGAATTTGAAGTGGAAATTGAAGACATCACTCCGGAAGCAAACATCAAGTCAACATTGATGCTTGACAGTCTGAGCCTTGTTGATATGGTAGCTTTGATTGAAAGCGAATTTGGTGTGAAAATCAAAGGAACAGAGGTATCTTCTATCCTTACGTTCGAAGCTCTTTACGACTTCATTTACGAAAGACTTGCATAATGGACAAAACCCCTTTATATGAAGGAGAGGGCATAAAAGAACTTATCCCGCAAAGAGCGCCTATAATGATGGTTGACACGTTTTATGACGCGACATCAGACGAGGGGTTCACGGGGTTGACTGTCTCTGAAGAAAACATATTCTGCAAAGACGGGTTGTTTACAGAGCCTGGCGTGATTGAGCATATCGCTCAGTCCGCTTCGGCTTTCGCCGGTTACAACGCAAAGGCAAACAACCTGCCAACGCCTATTGGGTTCATCGGAGAGGTGAAAAAGTTCAAAATTGCAAAACTCCCGAAAGTAAATGACACACTGAAGACTAACATCAAGATTATTTCTGAGGTTATGAACGTCAGTTTGCTCACAGCCGAAACCAAAGTCAACGGCGAACTTATTGCTTCTTGTCAAATGAAAATTTTCATCAAGGAGTAAAATAGACCAGTCTTTCAGCACTATTGAAAGGCAAAAAGTCCATATACGACAAATTAAGGAACAAGTCTGCGACTTGTTTTCTTAGTTTATATCGCATTGATACACAAATATTTAATTTCCACAGTAATGGAAGAAAAAAGATGTTCCGCCAAAACATTGACCAATAGGATCAAGATAAAAATTCGATTTAGCGAAGTTGACTCTATCAAAATGGCATGGCATGGCAGTTACGTCAAATATCTTGAAGACGGACGCGAAGAATTTGGACGTGAGTTTGGGTTAGAGTATATGCACATGTTCAACAGCGGATATGTTGCTCCGATAGTCGATATGCACTTGCAGTACAAACAGACTGTCACTATAGATGACACGATTATCGTAGAGACCACTTATGTGCCAAACAGGGCGGCAAAACTCGTCTTCGACTACAAAATATACCGCGAAAGCGATATGGCTCTTGTGCTTACAGCCAGAACTATACAGTTGTTCATGAGCCACGACGGCACTTTTGAAGTGTCGAATCCAGAATTCTTCGCCAAATGGAAAGAACGATGGGGATATTAATTCAGGAACCAAAAAAAGGACAAACATATGCTTATAGATAAATATTACACGGTTGAACGCATTGTCAAAGAAGAGGCAAGATATGTGTTTTATGTAAAGCTTGACCCCGAGTGCGAAGTTTACAAAGGACACTTCCCTGACATGCCGGTATCACCTGGTGTGTGCAACATCCAGATGATAAAAGAGTGCTGCTGCGAAATTGCAGGCAAAGAGCTGTTTTTAGGAAGCATTTCCCAATGCAAGTTCAGTTCGCTTGTAACACCTTCTGCAAACTCAGAGTTGAGTGTAACGATTCTGATGACAGAATCAAACGGCACTTACGCCGTTCGCGCGTCTATATCAGACAAACAAACTCTTTTCATGGATATGAAAGCAGAGTTCACAGAAGCGTGAAAATCCGCAAAGTCAACAACAAGACGGTTTAACTTAACTATTTGAGTCAGACCGGATTAATTCACAAAACACATTATGACTCGTCTAACAATATATATATACAAATACTTCCAGTCGCATAAAAAAACTTTTTATGCAGTTTTGCTCGTAAGCTCTGTTTTATTTATCTTTCTGGGTTCAAGAATCAGATACGAAGAAGATATAACGAAGCTGCTTCCGTCAACGGCGGACTCTGACGGTTCTGAAAAGCTGGCCTTTGCAAACTTGAAGGTAAAGGACAAAGTATTTCTGCTTTTCTCGTCAAAATCGGACAGTGTAACACCATCAAAACTTGCCGCAGCTTGCGACGAGTTCATCGACACGCTGCTTGTAAAGGACAGAGAAAGAGACTCTACCATCACAGATGTGCTATATAAGTTGGACAACGCAATGCTGATGAATGCGGTCGGATTTCTACAGCAAAACATTCCGACTTTCTTGGAAGAGTCAGACTACAAGATGATAGACTCTCTTATTTCGCAGGAGCAGTTAGACCGGCAAATGACGGAAAATTTCATGATGATATGCTCGCCTTCCGGGATAGCTTTTCAAGACATGATAATCCAAGACCCTCTTGCGTTCCGCAACATCTTCAAAGATAAGATGAGCACAATGCAAAAAGGGCTGGGCGGAAATTTCATTGTTCACGAACAGCATCTGTTCGTTCCAGACACTACTGTGGCACTCGGTTTCTTGTCGCCTAGTTTCAAGTCGTTTGACTCAAAAGCCAGCAACAAACTTGTGCAGATGATGGAAGACGAGATAAAGACATTCAAGGAGCGCCATCCTGAGATAGACATACACTACCACGGCACACCGGTGCAAAGTGTTTACAATGCGCGACAGATAAAATCAGACCTGATGACCACGCTTGGAATATCTCTTCTGATTATATGTGTGGCGATAGGCTACTGTTTCAGAAACAAGTCAACACTTTTCTTTCTCGTTGCGCCAGTAGCATACGGTTCGTTCTTCGCGCTCTCCGTGCTTTACCTTATAAAAGGCAGCATTTCGCTTTTGGCTATGGGAATTGGAGCTATAGTCTTAGGTGTGGCCCTAAGTTACTGTCTGCACGTAATCACGCACTACAAATACGTGAGCGACCCGATAAAAGTTCTTGAAGACCAAACCGTTCCGGTTATTTTAGGATGCCTCACCACCATTGGAGCGTTCTCAAGTCTTATGTTCACCGAAGCGGAACTGCTGAAAGACTTTGGTCTATTTGCGTCGTTGGCACTGGCAGGCACAACAATCTTCTGCCTTATATTTCTTCCGCATTTCTTCAATCCGGAAAACAACAGAAGGTCCGACAAAGCGTTCAGTCTAATGGAAAAGATCAACTCCTATCCATTCGAAAAGAATACAATATTGATTGCGTCAATATTAGGGATAAGTGTTATCTGCCTATACACAAAAGGGCGTGTCGAGTTTGACTCTGACCTTGTAAACATAGGCTATCATGCACCGCACGTTGTTGAATCACAGAACATTCTTGCAGAAAAGACAGCCAATGGCTACAAGACCGTGTATTACGCAACCAGTTCGGACAATCTGGACACAGCACTTGTTTACAACAAGAAGATGCTGCAAGTTCTTGACAGCCTGCAAAACACAGGACTTATCAAATCCTACTCCAAGGCGAGCGAACTGTTCATTCCTCAGGAGGAACAAGAACAACGCATAAAACGATGGGAAGAGTACTGGACGCCAGAAAAGATAGAACAGCTGCGTAAAAACGTAGGAACCGCATGCCAGAAAAGCGAGTACAATTCGGCTATCTACGAAGATTTTTTCAACAGTCTAAGTAAAAAGTACCAAACAAACTCGATATACGAGTCGGGCATCATACCGTCTGAGCTCATGTCAAACTTGATAGAACAAACAGACGGCACGTATATGGTATTCACACCTGTTCAGCTGAAAAACGAAGACAAGCGCCGCATAAGCGACATCGTAACCTCGCACAAGCACTGCGTCGTCATAGACCCGTTCTATTACACCAACGACATGGTCGAGCTTATAAATAACGACTTTGAAACGACGCTTCTCATCTCGTCGCTGTTTGTGTTCATCGTGCTGCTCATATCGTTCAAAAGCGTCATTATCGCCACTTTGGCATTTATTCCAATGTCGTTAAGCTGGTACATAGTGTTAGGTATAATGGGCATATTCGGACTGAAATTCAATCTGATAAACATTGTGATCTCAACTTTCATATTCGGTATGGGAGTCGATTACAGTATCTTCATAATGGACGGGCTGTTGACAAATTTCCGCACACGAACAAAACTTTTGGTTTATCATAAAACAGCGATTGTGTTCTCCGCATTTGTGCTGATAATCGGAATTTCGTCTCTGATGATAGCCACGCATCCGGCAATCTCGTCAATCGGAATATCAACTCTGATAGGCATGAGCTCGGCAGTGATAATATCTTACACAATTCTGCCGTTCCTGTTCTACTGGCTGATAAAACGCCCTACTTTAAGAGGAAAAGCCCCTATCACGCTGTACAATCTGTTCAACGCAGAGTCGTACTTCAAAGAAGGCAAGATGACAGACAAGCAGAAAATACGCAACAATTACGAATACAAAGGCTACCCTATTGAATCGGAGTTGCGCAGGGAACTAATTGCCACATCAGACTACGAAGCAATATCAAACATACTTCCTGCACAAGGAAATATTCTTGACTTCGGCTGCGAATACGGCTACACCACATACTGGTGCTACATCAAGGACACACGCAATAAAGTTGTCGGATTTGACACTGACGAAACTCTGTTGACAATAGCAAAGAACTGCTATCTGAAAACTAGCAGAATCTGTTTCGAGTCTGACTCAAAAGTGCTTAGCGACGAGTTTGACATCGTCATAATAAACAGAAACATAGAGTCTTTGTCTGAAAAGCTGAAAGCGGTAATATCTTCTGCTAGAATTGTAATCATAAGGAAATCTGAAGGAGATGATTACGTGAACACTTGCAAGAGTTTAGGCTTAAACAAAACAGAGGAGGACGACTTGTTTTATATTTTCAGCAAATAAACAGATATTGATATGTCAAAATACGATGTTGTTATTATAGGCGGAGGATTAGGCGGACTGGAAAGCGGATACACCCTTGCTAAAAACGGGCTGAACGTCTGCATTTTGGAAAAGAATCCGGTTCTAGGAGGATGCTTGCAAACGTTCAAAAGACGCGGCGTCACATTTGACACAGGCTTCCATTATATAGGCGGACTTTCAGAAGGACAGCCGCTGCACCGTATTTTCAACTATTTCAACTTGCTTGACTTGCCTTGGCACAAACTGGACGAAGAAGCTTTTGACGACGTAACTATCAACGGCGAAACGTTTCATTTTGCAAATGGGCATGAACAGTTTGCGGAGACCCTTGCAAAAAAGTTTCCGAACTGCGCCAACGAGCTGAAAAAATACGTTGCGTTCTTAAAGAATGTTGGCGACAATATCTTTTCAAGTTTCGAACCTCGCGACCACAAGGAATTCTTCGCAGAATCTCTCTTTGCACGTTCCGCCTACGACTTTCTGAACGAAACGATAAGCGACAGCAAACTGCGAGACGTGCTTTCTGGCGCGTCGCTGAAGATGGAGCTAAATGCGGAAAAGTTACCGTTATACACATTCGCGCAAATTAACAACTCTTTTATAGAAAGCGCATGGCGAATCAAAGGCGGCGGACACCAAATATCAGACAGTCTCGCTAAAAGCATCGAGGCGTTTGGTGGCACTATACGCACAAAAGCCAATGTAACTCGCTTAATAGAGAAAGACGGACTTATATCTGCAGTAGAGATTAACGAAGGCGAAATCATAGAGACCAAAAACGTTATTTCAAACATCCATCCTGCAAACACGATGGAGCTTGTCAAAGAAAGCCAGGCTCTCCGCAAAATATACAGGAACAGGATAAACAGACTGCCGAACACATACGGCATGTTCACTGCAAACATATCGTTGAAAGAAGATTGTGTTCCATACAAGAACAAAAATCACTACATATACGAAAAAGGCGGACTTTGGGACATAAGCAAATATGCGTCAGGACAGAAAGCGCAGTGCGTGCTTGTCAGTTATCAAGTTCCGGAAGAAGGGAAACGGTTCACACGCAACATAGATTTACTCACACCTATGTTATGGGAAGAGGTTGAGCAATGGACAGAGAGCACTGTCGGTCGTCGCGGAGAAGCCTATGAAGAGTTCAAGAAACAGAAAGCGGAAGAGTGCATAGAAATAGCAAGCAAACACATACCCGAACTTCGCGGGGCAATCGAGCACGTCTATACATCTACCCCGCTATCTTACAGAGACTATACAGGGACAAAAGAGGGGTCGGCCTACGGGGTGCAGAAAGATTACAGCCAGCTAATGACCACACTGCTATCTCCCAAAACGCCAATTCAGAATCTGTTTCTGACAGGACAAAGTTTGAATTTGCACGGCATATTGGGCGTGTCGATGACATCATTCTTCACTTGCGCAGAAATTATAGGAATGGACAAGGTCGCTTTATTTCTAAAAAAATAGGATGAAAGAGTTGTTCACATCAGAAGCATTTATGCTCATGCTAACAATGGGAAGCTTTCTGCTGGGCATATACTTGCTCAGAATTACGAAGATAAGCATTTTGCAGCCTCTCATAACGTCTTTGCTGATAATTGTAGCGTTTCTTAAAATTGCAGACATTCCGTACGAAACGTTCCATGAGCAAACGCGCATACTCAACTTCATGCTCAACCCTAGCGTTGTCGCGTTGGGCTATGTGCTTTACGAGCAAATAGAACACATAAAAGGCAATGTAGTCTCTATCCTGACCTCCATTCTTGTGGGCAGTTTCGTGGGAATCATCAGTGTAATACTGATAGCCAAATGGTTAGGTGCAGATGAAGTTCTCGTCGCATCGTTAGAGCCAAAATCTGTGACAACCCCCATAGCAATAAGCATCTCCGAAAAGATTGGCGGCATCCCCTCTCTTGCGGCGGTATTTGTTGTGATATGCGGCATATTCGGAGGGGTTTTCGGTCCTATTATCCTGCGGAAAATAGGAATACAAAGCAAAGTAGCCAAAGGGCTTGCCATGGGAGCCTCCTCTCATGCGTTAGGCACCGCGCGCGCATTGCAAATGGGGGCTGTAGAAGGAGCTTTTAGCGGACTCGCCATAGGCATAATGGGGATAATGACGGCACTTATCGTGCCACTTGCAGACAAACTTTTAAACTAAATAGAATAATTAAAAACATTATGAAAGGAAATTTAATTGACTCTGTTATTACTTTGTGTAATACGCTATCGTCTGCTGCAGATTCTGTAGGCGGGGCAATTGCAGACACAGCTAAATTTGCAAATGAAAAAGTAGCCGCAGAACTTCTTAAAGACGGCAACTACGAAGCTTTCTTGCAAATACTGATAGAAAACGCTGTAAATTTCGGCACAAGAATATTGCTAGCCATTCTTGTTTATACTATCGGTAAATGGATTATGAACAGAATCAAGAAATTTATCGAAAAGATATTAGAAAAGAAAGATGTTGAACCTTCTTTAGCTTCATTCTTCAGAAGTTTGATTAACATTGTACTGTCTTTCGTGCTGATTATCTGTGTGATAGGTGTTCTTGGCATTGAAACCACATCGTTTGTCGCTCTGTTTGCTTCTGCCGGCGTCGCTATAGGTATGGCTCTGAGCGGAACTTTGCAGAACTTTGCAGGCGGCGTTATGATACTGCTGTTCAAACCGTTTAAAGTTGGTGATTACATTGATGCAAACGGACAATCCGGAACTGTAAAAGAGATTCAGATATTCAACACTATAATCAATACTGTTGATAACAAAACAATCATAGTTCCGAACGGCGGCTTGTCAACAAGTGTGATGACAAACTACTCAAAGGAATCAACCCGACGTGTTGACTGGGTGTTCGGCATTGCGTACGGAGACAATTACGACACAGCTAAAGAAATTCTGCTCGACTTGATAAACAAGGACGAACGCATCCTTAAAGACAAGGCTCCATTTGTTGCTCTAAACACTCTAAACAGCAGTTCTGTTGACATAGTTGTAAGAGTTTGGGTCAATTCCGGCGACTATTGGGGTGTTTACTTTGACATGAACGAAAAGGTTTACAAAACATTCACTGAAAAAGGAATCAATATTCCATTCCCTCAGATGGACGTTTATGTTCACCCAAGAGACTAAGCAACTATCCTTGCAGACAAAGCAAAAGGGCCGCAAAAAAAGCGACCCTTTTTGTATATTTGAGTTTACTCATTAACTTTTTTACATACACAGGACAATTTTTCATCCTGAAACTGAAACACATAAAAACAAGTTTTCAGCAAATTCAAATTTAACTTCATTAATACAAATAGTTTAACAGAACATTTTTTTCGCATTCTCCAAAACCTCGATAACCTTGTCGCACCAAGCGTCAAACTCAGGGTCTTCCACCTGGCACTCTTTATGAGCAAGAACGTAATCAATCGTTCTCTTAACCCCTTGGTCAAACCTTACAGTTGGAACATAATCTGGCACAGCACGTTTTAATTTTGAATTATCAAAAACAACCGAATTAGCCTTGTCGCCAGTCAAGCTGCCGCATAAGTCGTAGTCGCTCACCGCCGCAAGGAAATCAGACGAAACATAATAAGGCTTAAGTTCCACACCCAAAGCATCCGCTATCGCCTTGTAAATCTGATTCCACGTCAACGTCTCGTCGCTCGTGATCTGAAACGCCTCACCTATCGCATGAGCATTCCCTACCAGTCCGGCAAAAGCCTTGGCAAAATCACTGTTATGCGTCATAGTCCAAAGAGACGTGCCGTCGCCATGCACAATAACAGGCTTGCCCTCAATCATACGCTTCACAATCTGCCAGCTGCCAAACTTTCCGTGCACGCCCAACGGAACAGAACGTTCGTCGTACGTATGGCTCGGACGTATTATCGTAATAGGGAAACCATTCTCGCGGTACATCTTCATAAGAAAATCCTCGCACGCGATTTTGTTCCTCGAATACTCCCAATAAGGATTTGCAAGAGGCGTACCCTCCGTAATTCTGTAATTGGACAAAGGCTTCTGATAAGCCGACGCAGAACTTATATACATAAACTGCTTAGTCTTGCCATTAAAAAGACGAAAATCACGTTCCAGATGCTCCGGAACAAAAGCGATAAAGTCACAAACAGCATCAAAAGACAAGTCCTTAATCTGCTCCCTGACAAAATCTTCATCGTTAATATCTGCATTGATAACTGTCACATTTTCAGGAATAACAGAGTTCCTGTTTCCTCTGTTCACAAGAAAAAGATTAACTCCGTCCGTCGCGGCCAAACGTTTAGTAATAGCTGTGCTGATGATACCTGTGCCGCCGATAAATAAAACATTCATACTTTCTATAATTTATATTTAACACATTGCAAAAAACAAAAAGGCTGTTTGAAACTTTGCGGCAACCATCACGACATCGCCACCAAAAATCCAAACAGCCTACAAAACTATATCACACAAATTTAACGAATCTTAGCTCCAAGTTTGCTTTCGTAATTCTTCATCAACTTCTTCATAATAGAATCTATCTGAGCATCGGTCAAAGTCTTATTTTCATCCTGCAAAATGAAACTTACAGCATAAGACTTCTTGCCATCTTCCAAATTCTTGCCTTCGTAAACATCGAACAAATACACATCCTTCAGCAACTTTTTCTCGGTCTCGTTTGCAATCTTCACAATCTCTGCAAAAGTTGTCGATTTGTCGATAAGCAGAGCCAAATCTCTCTTAACCTCAGGATATTTAGAAATTTCGCTGTAAGTAACCTTAGCCTTCTTGATTTCAGACATCAGATTGTTCCAGTTCAAATCTGCGAAGAACACTTCCGAATCAATATCGAAACGCTTCAACTGCTTTTTAGCCACAACGCCCATCTTGACCAAAAGCTGTCCTGTCGCATTATAAATAGTCAAGCCGTCTGAAAGCAGATCATCGCAATAAGCGCCCACGACACACTTCTTCAGATTCACTCCCAATCTCACAAGCACATTATCCACGTATGCACGAAGAGTATAGAACGAAGTCTTTTCCTGCTTCAACACCCAGCTTTGCGACGTTTTGTTACCAGACAGCCACAAAGCCAGATGAAAATCTTCCGAATAAGGCTTAAGCGGCGCGTCTGCAGAAGACTCCTTAGAGCCGTCAAAATAGTAGCAGTTTCCAAACTCATAGAAACGTATATCACTATTCTTTCTGTTGATATTATGAGCGATGCTTTCAAGACCGCCAAACAGCAAAGACTGGCGCATACAGTTCAAATCATTGCTCAAAGGGTTCATAATCATGACAGAGTTAGACTCCGGATAAACCTCAAGACCCACATAATAAGCAGATTTTGTGAGCGAATTATTAAGAATCTCATTAAATCCGCAACCCGTAAGCTGTTCAGCCACAAGATTTTGCATCTTCAAACTATCTACAGCCGAAGAATAAGAGATAGACGACTTAACAGACGAGCCAGGAATTACATTGTTATATCCATAGATACGCAAAATATCCTCAATAACATCAACGTCACGCTGAACATCAACACGATAAGTAGGCACATTAAGCACCATTGCCTCATCGTTTTCACTCTCTATCTCTATTTCCAGACCCTTCAGTATAGTTTTAACCTCATCCTTTGCCAACTCCTTACCAATCAAAGAGTTTATCTTATCAAAAGTTATGTCAACACGGAAAGGAGGGAAATCGCACGCGCGATTATCAAACACCTCGCTAGAGATAGTTCCGCCGGCAACCTCCTTAATCAGGAGAGCGGCAAATTTAAGCACATAAAGAGTGTTATTCGGGTCGCAACCTCTTTCGTAACGGAAAGAGGCGTCGGTGTTCAAACCATGCCTGCGGGCCGTTTTTCTAACAGACACCGGATTAAAATACGCGCTTTCCAAGAAGACATTCTTTGTAGATTCCGTCACGCCCGAATCCTGTCCACCAAAAACCCCGGCAATACACATACCGCCGTTTTCGTCGCAAATCATCAAATCGTCCTTGCTCAAAGTACGTTCCACACCGTCAAGAGTTGTGAATTTGGTTCCGTCCGACAAATTCTTGACAATCACATGCTTTCCGGCAATCTTATCCGCGTCAAAAGCGTGAAGCGGCTGCCCCATAGAGTGCAGCACATAATTAGTCACGTCCACCACATTATTAATAGGGCGCAAACCTATCACGCGCAATGCGTTCTGCAACCATTCCGGAGACTCCTTAACCTCCACACCAGCGATAGACACGCCAGAGTAACGAGGACAAGCGTCAGTATTTTCGACAGTAACCTTAACCTGATAATCATTATTATCAACCTTAAAATCCTCAACACTTGGCTTCTGAAGTTTAAAAGCCGGATTATGCAAAGCAAAATAAGCCGCCAAATCCCTGGCTACACCAAAATGAGAAGTTGCGTCAACACGGTTAGGTGTGATGTCCACCTCTATAAGATAATCGCTTTTTACATTATAGTAGTCCTTAGCCAAAGTGCCGACCTTCACGTCTGCCGGCAACTCAATAATGCCGTCATGGCTATCGCCCACGCCAATCTCATCTTCAGCGCACAACATACCAAACGACTCAACTCCACGAAGTTTAGAACGTTTGATAGTGAAGCAATCATCTCCAGAATATAATTTCGTGCCGATAGTCGCCACTATCGTTTTCAGTCCCTTACGGCAGTTAGCAGCTCCACACACAATCTGCAGCGGCTCTCCGGCTCCTACATTGACCTTAGCAACGTGCAGATGGTCAGAATCCGGATGGTCTTCCGCCTCCAAAACTTCGCCTACCACAAGCCCTTCAAGACCGCCTTTTATGGTCTGCACCTCTTCTACACAACCGACCTCCAATCCTATGGAAGTCAAAATCTTAGAAACTTCTTCCGGCTCAATATCCAAATTGATATACTTTTTAAGCCATTCGTATGAAATATTCATCTTTTTACTATTATCAGTGAAGATTACTCTTCTTTATTCGTTACAAAACAAACGCCCCGAAATTATGAGACTGACAAAGATAATTATATTTTCCCGTTTATCCAACAAGAAAACCGACTGAATTTTAGGCAAATCACAAACTTGCCTAAATCTGCGACTGCAATTTCCGCAACACGACACCGCCTATGTTAACACAGCAATGTAACCCTGCCTCTAGTTCACCAGCCTCTCTATCTTGCAGCTGTGTTCCTTCGTCTTCTCGTCATAATTTACGCCGACGAAAAGCAGGTCGCCTTTGTAGT
>CALGHE010000029.1 GCA_937915765.1 uncultured Bacteroidales bacterium
TGTATTTTTGCAGAATAATATAAAGATAAAAATTTAAAGTTCTATAAACTTATGGTATCGCAAGGCGAGAATTTTTGCGAGAAATCAGACAAATAAATTGCAATGAAAAAGAAAATTATATTCAGTACAAAACATGTTAGATTTATTCTAATCATGTGTGTATTAACATTAGTAGGAGCAGTTAGTAACACCGTTTCTGCAAAAAAGTATGGAAAGCATTATTTACATACAATTTCTTTTGAAGGTGATACTTTTGGTTGTGTGTTTTCTCCAAAACCTAAACGAAGTCCTATTGATGGGGATAAAGAAAAGGATAGTCTGCGGTGGGATACTTGTGTATGGAAAAATTGTGAAATAGTACATCCGTTAAGTTCAAGAATGTTTCAAGACAACTACGTTGTAACCAATAATTACATAACATTTGCAAGAATCTTTGCAATGTCAAAATCGAAAGATCCGATTGTTCGTGATTTCGATTATGACCTTACAGATTGTTTGAAATTAAATCCTGAAATAGACTATACCGGTTATGCCACATGTTCTATGAGTGGAAAGAAAAAGGGCGACTACATATTATTCTACTTTGAACATAGCAAACTTATTCAAGTGCAGATATTGAAATGGGAAGAGTTTTTAGATTTTCTTAAAAGGGATAAAGAACAAGGAGGAACGATGGAATATTCTTTAGCAACGAATAACTGGTATAATTGGGGGAGATGATGTCAATGTCTATTACAGATTAGAAAAAAAGAGTCGCTGCTTAAATAAAGCCTCAATAAATAAAGGCACCACCTATCAAATTACGATTTGTGATTTTTGAAACCTTACTGGTCTCAGGCTTTTTTTCTGTATGGAGGTTATAGCGGCAGTTGGAAAAATTGAAAGAATTGGAGCACGAAAAAAACGAAAGTTTGTCCATAAAACTGAAAAAATGGATGTCTTCTTATTTGCCGAGTTGATTTTTCATGAGCAGAATCTGTAAATCCAATTTTTTTTGTATTTTTGCAGAATAATATAAAGATAAAAATTTAAAGTTCTATAAACTTATGGGAAGAGCGTTTGAATATCGCAAGGCGAGAATTTTTGCGAGAAATGCACGTTTGTCAAAAACGTTTACTCGTATTTCTAAAGATATCACCATAGCTGTAAAAGGTGCTGGTGCTGACCCTACGACAAACTCGCGTTTGCGTATGTTGCTTCAGAAAGCAAAGGCAGAAAGCATGCCTAAAGATAGTGTTGAGCGTGCTATTAAAAAGGCATTGGACAAGGACACTGCTGATTACAAGGAAATTATTTACGAAGGATACGGCCCAGGCGGAGTTGCTGTGCTTGTGGTGACTGCAACCGACAATAACACTCGTACGGTCTCTAACGTGCGTTCTTACATCACACGTCATGGCGGTACGCTCGGAACTTCGGGTTGCTTGTCTTTCCTTTTTGAACATAAGTGCTTGTTCAAGGTTGAAAACAAGGAGGGCATCGACCTTGAGGAACTTGAACTTGAATTGATCGACTTTGGTGTTGACGAAGTGGAGCAGGACGAGGAATCTGGCGAAATCATCATATATGGAGCGTTTGAGTCTAACTCTAAGATTCAGGCTTATCTTGAAGAGAGAAACATCGAAATAAAGGACGTGGAATTCCTTTACGCTCCTAACGATTACAAGGAAATCACAGAAGAGCAGAAGGAGTTGTTCTACAAGATGATGGACAAGATGGAAGAGGACGATGATGTTCAGAATGTTTTCCACAACATGAAGGAGGATTGATTTTAGATAAAATCTAAATCTAAGAACAGGCGGTTTCTTGTTGGAGACCGCTTTTTTTATGCCGCATTCGCGCGTCGTTTTAGTGGTGGGGCATAAAAAGAAAAAAGACCCGAGCCTCCCTCAGATCTTAAATTCTATTTCAAAAACAGCTTAGTCAGGTTTTTCTTAATCTATTATTTATTATCGAAACAGTTTTTCTAAATTTACGGAAGAACGCCCTAAAGCGTCACGCCCTTTTCGTTCTTCTTACATTTCAAAGATATGACATATTTGCAGAAAAAAAAACTACTAATATACGTAGTTTTGAATATTTTTATTGTGTTGATAATTAATGCTTTGTGTTATTTTTGGGTGTTTTGTATTTTATAATTTTGGGGCAAAATCCCATTTGTGGTTTAAAATTAGCACGATTAAAGCAAAAGGGTTGACGTAAATCAACCCTTTTGTAATCATTTTGCGATAAGTCAAAAAAATACGGAATATTTATGCGATTATAGCGGAATATTATGCAACAGAAACGTAAAATCCCGCCTTTCGGATTTTTTCCGCGATACCTTCCATCTCCTCATTTTCAATCTTTTGTAAAGTTTGCACAGGCGTGTCTCTGTCTATTGAGTATATCATAACCTGTTTTGGATTGATAGCCTTTAGAGCGTCTATCAAGGCCCCGACCTCCGTGTCTGTCGTGTTGTCTATTTCAGTGCCGTTTACAGAGCCTTTCAGGAACATAGTCTGGACGATAAGGTTTCCGCCGAACTGTTTCATCATCTCAATTGTGTTCTTGACAGAAAAACTTTTCTGGTTTGGGGCGTCCATCAATTTTACCGTTTCGTCTATAGCAGAGTCCAGTTTCAGAATGTTGTTGTCCACACGTTTTAGAGCGTCAACAACCGGCTGTTTATGCAGCATTGTGGAGTTTGACAGCACACTAATTTTTGCATTAGGGAAGAACTCGTCTCGTTTGAGTATCGTGAAATCTACAATCTCCGGGAAGTCCGGATGGATTGTCGGCTCTCCATTTCCTGCAAATGTGAACACGTCAGGCGTTATGCCTTCGGATTTAAGCTCTTCGAGCTTTTTCTGCAGCGAGGTTTTGTACTCCGCAACCGTCGGAATCTTGCCGGACTTGCCTTTTTCAGAGAATCCGCATTCGCAGTATATGCAGTCGAATGTGCATAGTTTATAGTCTTTTGGCAGTAAGTTGATGCCTAAAGAGACGCCCAAGCGTCGGCTTTTGATTGGCCCGAAGACAATATCGTCAAAAAGGAATGTTGACATAATTAGAAATTTTAAATATTGATGGAATTTAAGCCTTTCGGTCTAAAATTTTTGATATTTCGATAACTATATGCTGCAGCACATTGATGGATACGCTGTTTCCAAACTGTTTATACGCCTGATTGTTTTTTGGGTGAGGCTTAAACTCGTCCGGGAAGCCCTGAAGTCTGGCGCACTCGCGCGGGGAGAGTTTCCTTACCGTTTTGTTAATTTTGTACATTCCGGTCTTGGCTCCGGCTCCGCCTCCGTATGCCGACAAAGTCACAGCGTGCCCGAGCGGATGATAAATGCGTTCGCCCTGTCCGCCTTTGTTCAAATACCCAATCTGAATTGGTCTGTTAGGAATCAAAATCTTGCCGTTTTCATCTTTCTCCGGCACGTACTCTTTATAGAAGACAATGTCGTTCCGCTCGATGACTTTAGCGTTTCCTGGCTTGTCTTCCAGAATGTCAGACAGTGACGATTTTTTATCGCCAACAGGGAATTTGAATTCAGCCCTGTTTTTTATATCATTTCTGAAACATACAAAATATAGACGTTCCCTATGTTGAGGCAGCCCGAAGTCGCTCGTGTCCAGAACCTTAGTGAACACGTCGTAACCAAGGCCTTCAAGTATGGATTTTATAGTTCCGAAAGTCTTTCCTCCGTCGTGCGTCATCAAGTTCTTCACATTTTCAAGAAACAGCACTTTAGGCTTATGGAGCGCGGCAATTCTGGCGATGTCAAAGAAAAGCGTGCCCCTTGCATCTTCAAACCCTCTGCGTTTGCCGGAGATAGAAAAGGCCTGGCAGGGAAATCCGCCGCAGATTATGTCGTGAGCCGGAATCTCCTTTTCGTCAATCTTAGTGATGTCTCCGGCCGGCGTCATTGCAAAGTTCTGAGCGTAAGTGTATTGAGCGGCCTCGTCCCACTCCGAAGCGAACACGCACTCCGCCCCGAAAGAGGACAGAGCGTAATGAAATCCTCCAATGCCGGCGAAAAGGTCTATGAACTTATATTTGAGTAAAAATTTCTCTTTAACCTCTATCATCTCAAATTATCTTTTAGCCAAGTCGTCGTATAAGGCCTGCAAGAAGGCTTTTCCTTTTTCCGTTAGTGCCGGGTCGTCCTCCACGAGAGGCATATTTCCGCCGCAGTCATATACAGAAGAGCCGTTTGGAGTGATGAACCCAAAGCCGTCGTTAAAAGCGTAGAACGCAAATTCGTTGTATTTATTCCCGAATATGTTTTTGCTGAACTTAAATTCAGAAGCGTCGAGTCCGATCTGAGACAGCAGCGTGTTTGCGAGGTCAATCTGAGACGCATATTTGTCAACAACCATAGGCTCTTTTATTGCGCCTCCGGTCCATATCATAGGTATGCGGAATCTCCACAAGTCTTCGTTAGCTGTAGCCTTAAAGAAGCGTGCGGTGTGGTCCGGAAGCAGAACAACAACGGTGTTGTCCCAGTCCGGAGACTCCTTAAGTTTATCGATGAACACACCTAAGCAGCTGTCTGTGTATGCGACAGAGTTCAGATAAGGGTCGTCAAGACGTTTCATCGGCACGTCAAACGGCTCGTGGCTGTTCAGAGTAAGAATCATTTTAAAATAAGGCTTTTGCGTCTCGCTTGTAATTTCAGACAAAGCCTTGTCGAACACATAATGGTCGTAAGCCCCCCATTTAGTTGATAGCTGTTCGGAAGAGAAGTCCTTGTCCGAAACACGTTTCTCGAAACCTGCATTCAGCAAGTAAGAGCGCATATTCGTGAAGTTTTCGTCGCCGCCGTAGAAGAACTCAAGGTCATAGCCGTTCTTTTTGAAAGCTGCAGACAGAGCCGGCACGTTTTGTGTCTTTGAAGGGTATTTCATAAGAGATGTTGTAGGCTGGCCTGGGTATGCGCTCAGGATAGCCACAAGACCTCTGTCTGTACGGAAGCTGTTAGCGAAAAAGTTGCTGAAAAGAACACCTTCTGACGCTATTTTATTTAAATTAGGCGTTACGCCAGGTTCTCCGCCAACCGCCTCGCACACTCTCGCTCCGAAACTTTCCAAGACAACAAGTATCACATTCGGTCTCGTCACTCCGTCCTTTAGAACAGAAACCAAAGTGGTGTCAGACGGTTGTTGAGACAGTTTGTCAAAAATCATAGCCGCCTTCTCATCGTCCATAAAACGGTACTGTTCCTCAAAGTTCTCGTTCTTGGTCAGTGAGTATATGAAATTCCACTGCGGATTGATAGCCGCATGATTAAGGAATGTCTCTTTGCTGAAATAGACACGGCCTGCGTTCATTGTAGAGACTCCTAAACCGCCTCTTATGCCCAGTATCGTGAGCGCAAGCATAATGAGCAGTGGCAATGCCGCAACAGGGCTTTTCTGCTCAAACTTGAACAGTTTAGAGTGTGATTTTTTGAAGATGAAGCACAGGGCGGTGATGTAGATCGCCATTAGCGCGAAAGCTCCTGCGAACATGCCGAAAGTGACGCTTGCCGCCGCATTTTTAGGCGATTGCAGATAGAACAGAGGGGTCACGTCCAGACGGAATCCCCAGAATGTGTAGAGGAAAAGGTCCGCCACACAGATAATCGAGGATATGACAATAAAGATAGTTGTGAAATATCTTAAAAATTTGTCGAGCCATCTGTTTTTGTCAAAAAAAGATGATATTAAGATTAGAACGCAAGGCAGCACGGCGAAATAACCTACGGCCGACAAGTCCATGCAGAAGCCGTTGCAAACAACCTTAAACCACTCGGCGAGAGAGAATTTAGAAGACTCTTCCCAATGGAAAATTAAAAACAAAGGCTTCTGCAGCAAAAAAATCGCAAGCCAAAAAATGTAATAAAAGGCGTAATATAAAACTCTCTCTCTCATTTTGAACGTTTTTCTCTAATTTCTTTAACAATAAGCAAAGCCTCGTCTCGCAGCTGTTCTGGCAGTTCTATATTTCTAAGCTGCAAGCTTTTGAGCCATCCGACAACGTCACTTTCCCTCATAGTGTAAAAAACTTTGCAGAACTCCTCTATGTCTGTCTCGCTATACTCTTCGGACTTCATTCCGGCGAATTGGTCAAGCTCCTCGTCGTCATAATATTCAAACTTGTTTTGAGTATTTAGCAGGCTGTCTTTCTCGCACACTTCATGAGCCCCGCAGCAGCCGGAGTCGTCCGCAGGGGCTTCGTTCTGGGCGGCGGGAGATTCGTCTTTCTCTGTTGCTTTTTTCAACAAGACGAAAACGGCGATGAGCGATATGAATATAGCGATTAAGAATATCATGTTATAAGAAATCTACAGTTTTAATTAGTTGCATGCTGTTAGAGCCTTTGATGAGGATTGTGGAGCCGGCTATAGGATTTTCCTTGATGAAATCTGTCAGTTCGGCTACGTTTTCGTAGGTCTTCATTCCGCTTGCCGCGACTTTTTTGAACTCTGAGCCTACAAGATGTATCTCCTTGAAGTTGTAAGAACAAAGTAGCTTGACAATAGCCTCGTGCTCATTCTGGCTGTCGTTGCCAAGTTCTCTCATGTCGCCAAGAATGACGCATTTGTTTTCTGCGCTGATGTTTATAAAATTCATCAAAGATGCACGCATGCTTGTTGGGTTGGCGTTGTAAGCGTCGATTATAAGCGAGTTCTTCTCTGTCTTTTTAAGTTGGGAGCGGTTGTTTGTAGGCACGTAGTTTTCAAGAGCCGAAGCAATCTCCGAGTCTGGCACGTCAAAGTATTTGCCTATCGTTATAGCCGCAAGGACATTTTCAAAATTATAGCTGCCGATAAGATTGGTACGAATCGTGCAGTTGTTGTATTTGATAGAGAGGAAAGGCGAAGCGTCTTTGACTTCGGCAGAAGCAAAGTTGCCAAACTCCTCTTTTCCGTATTTTATTTGTTCGATGCCGTTAGCGATACTGGTTAGAATCTCGTTGTCTGAATTTATAAACGCAACTCTATTATTGCAGCGCAGGAAGTCATACAATTCGCCTTTAGTTTTGATGACACCCTCGAAAGAGCCGAAGCCTTCGAGATGAGCTTTCCCTATATTTGTAATGATTCCGAAATCGGGCAGCGCAATGTTTACCAGAGTCTCGATTTCGCTGGGGTGGTTGGCTCCCATCTCGACAACAGCGATGTCATGCTCTTTTTTCAGCCCCAAAAGAGTGACAGGCACGCCAATGTGGTTGTTCAGGTTTCCTTGAGTGAACAGCACATTGTATTTGCGGGACAGGACGGCAGCTATAAGCTCTTTAGTAGTAGTTTTGCCGTTTGTTCCAGTTATGCCTATTATTTTAGTTCCGATTCGTTTGCGATGTTCACGAGCCAGAGCCTGCAACGCTTTGAGACTGTCGTCAACTAAAAAGATGTTTTTGCCGTCGGCAAATTCAGCCTCGTCAACCAAAGCGAACTTGCAGCCTTTGCTCAGCGCTTCTGAAGCGAATCTGTTTCCGTTGAAAGACGCGCCTTTCAGAGCGATGAAGAGCGAGCCTTCCGGGCAGTTGCGGCTGTCGGTCGTCACGCAAGAGCATTTTGCGAATATGTCATAAATAAAATTGATGTCCATTGTTGGCATTTTTTTGAAAGAAAAATTCTGCTGCAAATTTAACATTATAAAAAATAAAAAAGCCCTCAAACGAGGGCTTTTTGAATATAAAGACTCAAAATTATTATCTGTCTTCGTCTTCAGGACCTACCTTGCTCATCGCGCAACGGAAACCGATGTCGCTACGAGACTTAGACTGTTCAAGGTAACGTCTCTGACCTGGGTTCAACCAATAAGAACGGTCTTTCCAAGAACCACCCTTGTAAACACGAGTAGTGTTAGTAACCTTAGAAGCAAGAAGGCTTGCAGCGTCAGTTTCAGGGTCTGGGTCGTACAACTTCTTAGTTGCAGCGTCCGGATCCATAGCCACTTTCCAAGCAGAAGCTCTCTGAGCGTCCAATGTACTTGCAGCGTCACCGTCCTTGTAGTTACGAACATCGAGAGTTACGTAAGTTTTAAGGTCGCTTTCCTTAGACACTGGGTAGCCGTAGATAACACGACCAAGAGTGTCAATCTTAGGAGATTTAACGTTTTTGCCTTCGCTGTCAACAGTCAAAGAAGAGTCAATCATAGCAACCTTGTATTCGTTACCACGGAAAGGATTGTATTCCTGAACATCTTCGCTAGAAAGAGCACGATAAACGTCAAGCACCCATTCGTTAACGTTTCCGGCCATGTTGTACAAGCCGAATTCGTTAGGGAAGAACGCATCTACAGGAGCAGTGATAGTAGCCTTATCGTTCAAAGCACCACCCATACCCATCATGTCACCTCGACCACGAACATAGTTGGCGTTCATTTCACCTCTGTGTTTCTTTTCAGGGTTTCTCATCTGGTGACCATACCAAGGATAAATCTTCTTTTCCTTGTAGTTTTCTTCGCCTTCGATAGCCTGAGTGCCATAAGCAGCGTATTCCCATTCAGCTTCGGTTGGGAGACGATACTTAGGAAGCAATATACCGTCAGACATAGTAGTCTTTCTTGCATTGCCATAAACGTCTTTCACAGGCTTCTTGCCTTCTGTCGGCTTGTAGTCAGACTTTGTCAAGTACTTGTCTGTGTTGAATACCTGATTGTTTCTGATGTCGTCAACGTCTGTGTTACCCTTAAGAGCCTGGAAGTCTGGGAACTGGATAGCACCTTCTTCAACCATTCTCAATTCGTTAACACGGTCAGAACGCCACAAGCAGTAGTCAACAGCCTGCTCCCAGCTAACACCAACCACAGGATAGTAGTTGTAAGCCACGTGAGAGAAGTAATATTCCAAGTAAGGCTCGTTGTAAGCCATCTCTTCACGCCAAACCAAAGTGTCAGGGCGCGCTTTTTCTATAAGTTCCGGAGTGTTGTGGAACACGTTGCCCATCCAGTGCAAATATTCCCTCCAGTTCACATTGCTCACTTCATATTTGTCCATATAGAATGAACTAACAGTGACGCGTCTTGGAATGTTGTTCCAATCACCAATTATATCTTCAATCACACGCCCCATGGTGAAAGTACCACCCTGAATGAAAACCATTCCCGGAGGAGTGTCTTGCTGATATCCTGTTACAACCTGGTAACCGCCATTCGACTTGTCGTTATACTTCCAGCCTGTAACGTTAGATTCCTTTGAGTCCTTCAAAGAGTCACCTCCGCCGCACGATACCAAAGCACCGAGAAGCAAAAGCATCATTGCCGGTCTAAAAAGCTTTAAGTGTTTCATAGTACCAATTATGAATATAAGATGATTATTTACTTTTTTTATTAATTAATAACTTTAATTGTTAAACTTTATTGTGCCACTTTCGAGAGAAATATGACGGTGAATAGAAATATTTCCCTCTAAGAAGCGAACAAAGATATATATTTTCTATTTTTGTAGAAATTTTTTTCGCGATAAATTTCAATTTTTTTGAAAAAAAGTTAAAAAATGGCAGGAAAAGCTTTAAATATAGGCGGTAAATTGATGGATTTGTCAGTTCCGAGAGTGATGGGGATAATGAATGTGACTGACGATTCTTTTTATGCGAAGAGCCGTTTTGCGTCTAAAGACAGCATTCTTTTCCGCGCGCGGCAGATAATGGAGGAGGGCGGTTCTTTTGTGGACATTGGAGGGTGCTCCACTCGTCCTGGAGCCGAGCTTGTGCCGGAGGAGGTAGAGGCAGAGCGTGTGGCGTTTGCCGTGGAGTGCGTGAGGAGGGAGTTTCCGGAGCTTCCGGTGTCGGTGGATACTTTCCGCGCAAAGGTGGCGGAGGTTGCAGTGAGGGAATGCGGCGCGTCTGTCGTGAATGATGTCTCTGGCGGAGAGCTTGATGATGAGATGATAGGCACGGTGGCGAGGCTCGGTGTGCCTTATGTGCTGATGCATTGCGGTAAAAATCCGGATAATATGCATAAATTAAACTCTTATGATGATTTTTTAAGGGATATTTTTTTGTATTTTTCGGAGAAATTGCAAAATTTGCATCTGCAAGGTGTCAAGGATGTGCTGATAGACCCCGGCTTTGGATTTGGAAAGACGATGGAGCAGAATTACGAATTGTTAGGCGGTCTTTCCCTTTTCGAGTCTTTGGACTGTCCGGTTCTGGCAGGCTTTTCGCGGAAGAGGATGGTCTGGCAGCTGCTTGGGTCTTCGCCGGACGAGGCGCTTAACGGGACAACTGCGCTTAACGTTCTTGCTCTTGTGAACGGCGCAGACATATTAAGGGTGCATGATGTGCGCGCGGCGGCAGAGGCTGTGAAGATTGTGGAAATGTACAGAATGTGCAAGTGATACCTTATTATATATAGAGAAGAATAATTATATGGGATTTGATTTTCGTCTGGTTGATGCGATTGATATTGTCCTTGTGGCGTATCTTTTGTACAAGATATATAAGATGCTTAACGGAACGACGGCTATTCGTGTGTTCCTCGGCATATTGACGTTTGTTGTGGCGTGGCTTGTTGTGAGCTTTATCATCCAGATGCCGTTGCTTGGGGCTATCATGAACCAGATTGTGAACGTGGGAGTCATTGCGCTGATAGTCCTTTTTCAGGACGAGATACGGCAGTTCCTCACGATGCTCGGCTCGCGTAACAATATTGTGATGCGTACTTTTGGGGCAATCTTTTCGCAGCAGAAGAATGAAATTGTGGACAGCGAGATTATGCAGATAGTCATTGCCTGCAAAAATATGGCGAAGGAGAAGGTGGGCGCTCTCATAGTTATACAAAGAGAGGTTGAGCTGCAGAATATAGCGATAACGGGGGATACTATCAACGCAGACATTAATTCGAGGCTTATCGAGAATATTTTTTTCAAAAATTCGCCGCTGCACGATGGCGCCATGATTATCTCTAACAAAAAGATTACGGCGGTTGGCTGCATATTGCCGGTAACTCATAGCCTTGATGTTCCTAAGTCTCTTGGCTTGCGTCATAGGGCAGGACTTGGCATATCGGAAAAGACAGACGCTCAGGCCATTATAGTTTCGGAAGAGACGGGGCGGATATCGTTGGCAGAGAAAGGTCAGTTCAGGCTGAACCTTACTCCGGAGGATCTGGAGGTTATTCTGTCTAAATCGTTAAATGTAGGAAAATGATCAGTGTAAAGAATATAAACAAGAGTTTCGGACCGTTGCAGGTGCTGAAGGATGTTAGTTTGGATATAAGGCGCGGCGAGGTGGTGTCTATTGTTGGGGCGAGCGGGGCTGGAAAAACAACTCTGCTGCAGATTATCGGCACGTTGAGCAGTCCGGACAGCGGCTCTGTTCATATCAGCGGACATTCATTGTTTGACATGAAGGAGGAGGAGCTTGCAAGGTTCAGAAATCAGCGCATCGGATTTGTTTTTCAGTTCCATCAGCTGTTGCCTGAGTTTACGGCGCTGGAAAATGTGATGATTCCGGCTCTTATTGCAAAGCGGGACAAGGAGGAGGCTAAGAGCAAGGCTATGGAGCTGCTCTCTTTTCTTGGCGTGGCAGAAAGGGCGGAGCATAAGCCGAGCGAATTGTCGGGCGGAGAAAAGCAGAGGGTGGCGGTGGCGCGCGCTTTGATAAACGACCCGGACGTGATTCTTGCCGACGAGCCTTCGGGCAGCCTTGATTCGAAGAATAAGGAGGAGTTGCACAAACTGTTCTTTGACCTTCGTGACAAGTTCGGGCAGACGTTGGTTATCGTGACGCATGACAGCGAGCTGGCGGCTATTTCGGACCGAGTGATTAATATGCAGGACGGGAAAATTATTGTTAACTAAAAATATTATTATGAAACTACTGAAAAAAATTGGAAAAGTGTTTTTCTCTTTGGGAGTTGCGGCATCTGTCGTGTCTTGTTCTGAAGATGAGGTCAAAAATTTTTTTAATGACGAAGACAATACAGTGAAGGCGTTGAAAGAGGCTCTCACAATCGGAGCTCAAAACTCGTCTGAAGCTTTAGGCAAGGAGGGCGGCTATCTGGAAGATGCGGCTGTGAAAATTTTGCTTCCGGAAGAGGCTCAGACTACCTTTAAGGCAGTTAAGGCTATTACGGGCAATGCTGCTGTTCAGAGATTATTTTCGGCTTTGGATGTTGATTTGGATCCAGACTTGGAATCTACATTGGTGACGGCCTTTAATCGCGCTGCAGAAGATGCGGCTCCGCAGGCTGCTGGTGTTTTTGCTACGGCTATTACGAATATGACTTTGGACGACGGTAAGGAAATATTGTTTAGCAGTTCTAATGATGCGGCAACTAATTATCTGAAAACCAATACTTATTCTGGTTTGGAAACTGCATTTTCTCCTATTATAGAGGAGTCTATGGACAATGTTTCTGTTGCCGGACTTACTGCTACAGAGGCTTGGGCTAAATTTGCTCAGATGAATAATAAACTTGCAGAGTTTAAGGCTAAAAACGCATCGGTTTTGAATTTGGCGTCAGCTTTATTGGATGACTCTGACATGGACGCTATCAACTCTATTCAGACGGTGAACACAAGTCTTGGCGGATATGTTACAGACAGAGCGCTGGACGGGCTGTTCAAGAAGGTTGCGGTAGAAGAGGAAAAGATTCGTACGGATGCAAGCGCTCGTGTTACAGACTTGCTGAAAGATGTCTTCGGACAGTTGGACTAATGTCCTAATATGTAGTGGTTTAAGATGTCTGTTTTTGCGATTTTGCGTTCTTGGTTAGATGATTTTGCGTCATTGTTCTTTCCTCGTCTCTGCGTTTGTTGCGGAGGTGGACTGAACAAGGCGGAGCGTGATGTGTGCACTGATTGTCTGTGTTCTCTGCCGCGCACAAGGATGCACGAGATTGAGGCTAACCTTGTGGAGGTCAAGTTTTTCGGGCGCGTTGACGTCTCTTTGGCTACGTCGTTCCTTTTTTTTGAGAAGGATACGGTTGTGCAGAAGCTTCTTCATGAGATAAAGTACCATGACAATCCTCTGCTTGCGGAACGGTTGGGGCTTATGTTCGGCACGGAGCTTAAAGGCGGAAGGTTTGAGTCTGTTGACGTGATTGTGCCAGTCCCCCTGCATGAGAAAAGGCTGAAGGAGCGAGGTTATAACCAGAGCGAGCAGATTGCAAACGGAATCGCAAAGGCGTTAGGGAAACCGGTGGCATTGAGTGTCTTGGCTCGCACGAAGGGAAATGAAACGCAGACTAAGAAGGGTGCGTATGAAAGGTGGGAGAATGTGCGTGGCATCTTTTCGCTGATGGATGCAGAGCTTGTTAAAGGCAAGCATGTGCTGCTTGTGGACGATGTGCTGACTACCGGCGCCACGATAGAGGCTTGCGTGGAGGCTCTGGCTTCTGCAGAGGCGTCTGTGAGTGTGGCTACGATAGCGACGGTGCAGTAATTTGAAAGAATTTGTTTAATTTAAATTTATAATAGTGATGAAGGAAAAATTTTTAGCGTTTTTAATGATGCTCTCGTTGCCGTTGGGCTTTGTGTCTTGCAGCGATGACGATGACAATGACGGCGGTGGCAAAGAGGTTTATGCAGAAGGCGTGAGCGACGGAGAAGATTTTGCCGAAGCTTATGAAGCTTATAAGAGTGCAGAAGAGACTCTTGACAAAATTACGGCGGGTCTTAACTTGTACAAGGAGTATGAAGAGTACAAGAACAACAAAACTGATGAAGATTATAAGAAAGGCTTCCTTGAGGGAGTGAGCGGCGCTTCTCAGAACGAGAAGGTGCAGGACGCAAAGGAGGTATTGGAAAAATTTGATGGTGTTGATTTCTCTAATCTGTCTTGGACTGATATAGGCGAAAAGGTAGTTGAACTTTTGAAATAAAAATATCATAAAAACAGAAAGAGCCGGTTTGGAATTATTCCAGACCGGCTCTTCGATTATAGTAAAATGAAGAGTTGTTTTTATAACCGTCCATGCTTTCAGTCCTTATAAACCGCAGGCGCATGGACGGTTTCTTTTTATAATGTAGAACAAATTATCGTCATTTTACGCAAAGACGTTTCACGTAAGAATTGCCATCTTCTGTAATAATCTTCACAATGTAAGTTCCAGCAGGAAGAGAGAAGTTTATAACTTTTTCATCTGCAGTGCGTGATACGACCTGACCGGTAATGTTGACAATTTCTACACTTGCCACGTTTTCCTCGCTTGTAATTACAAAGTGTTCTTTAGCCGGATTAGGGGTGATGAAGACGTCTTGTTCCTTAAATGTTTCAGCAACAGATGTAGAAATATCCCCTTCAGTATAGAACTTGATGTAGTCCAAGTTGTTGTAGTCGCTTGCAAAAGCCACCTTCAAGATGTGTTCACCAGCAGGGAGCGTCACAGAACCTTCGAGCTTAACATAAGTGTCCCAGTCTTCGTTGCCGGCGCCAGTGCCAGACAGCGAGCCTACTTTCTTGTCATCTATAAGAAGGTCAATTTCGATGTCAGTGTTGCCGTTTGCAGCGTAAGCTTCAACATCGTAAGTTCCGGCCTTGTCAATCTTAACAGTGTAAGTCAGCCATTCGCTTGAAGTTGTGTATCCTACAGCGTAACCGTCATTAGCTTTAACAACATCGACGCCATCTTCGCGGTATTCGCCACCTTCATTTTTGTTGTCGCTATCTTTGTACCCGAAGCCGTTGCCTCCCTTGTCGTAGTTTTCAGCCTCTACAGTGCCAGGTATTGCGATAGCGCCCTTGTACGGTTCCTGAGGTTCAGTCGGCTCAGCAGGACCTCCGGCAGCACCAGTCTGTCCGTCCCAAGACATAGTAGCGTATGTGTATTCGATAGAACCCTGTCCGCCACCAACTTCACAAAGTATCTTGCAGTCGTAGATGCCACCCATTTGGATGCCAAGTCTTTCCCAGTTCTTGAAGTGCTCAGTAACGTTGATTGTACCGCAAGTCTGGTAAGAAGACCTCTGAGCGAACACCTGAGTAAATGTAGTGTTTCCTTCGATAGAAGGAGCGTTCACTCTTGTACCCTTCTTGAGCGTGTAAGTAACGCCGTCAACCTGATAAGTTCCTATAGTTTGCGTGTTGTAGTACATTCCTTTTCCGTCTGGAGTGAAAGAGTCATCAACGATATAGTACTCGATCAATGGCTCTTTTGTCCAGCCGTAAATACCGATGTAAGAGTAGTTGCCGCCGCCGTTACCAGATTTCTTGTAGTTGTAAGCGGCAGTGATTTCGCCTAATTCAGTGTACTTCTTTGTAGCCGCACCGTCGTAGTAACCCACACGAGCAAGGAAGTCTCCGCAGTTGTTCCAGTCTGCCTTGAACGCACAGTCTGCCTCATCTCCGAAGTAAGTCAATGAACCAGAACCAGATCCATCATACCACATTTCGTAGTTGTAACCGTTTCCGATATCTTTGATACCGCTTGAAGAAACTCTTGTACCTCCAGAATATGAAGTAGTCTTTTCGCAAGGGTCAGTTACAACAGCAGTGCTTCCGCCTGGGTTTTCTTCAGGGTCTCCACCTGGATTTTCTTCAGGGTCTCCACCAGGATTTTCTTCCGAGGAATTTTCTCTTACTCCATTGAAGAATTTGATCATTTCATCAGTATAGTCTCCATTTACTTGGTGTCCGTGTCCTGGATTGTACCATTCCACATAAACCCCAGCTTTCTTAAGGTTATTCATGTATTTTTCACCTTCGCAGCTTGGCACGATATTGTCTGTTGTGCCGTGGCAAATCATGTGAGGCACGTCATTGGCATCAATGTAAGTGTTTGTGCCAAGAGAGGCATGCTTGTCAGGACACTGCTGAGGACCACATCCGCCCACCATGTCATTTTCAGGGGACATATTGATTGGATTTCCGCAAGATTTATCCCTGCAATCAACCGGGCCGGACCAGTCGCAGACCGCATCGACTCTACTGCTTTCGTTTGTGAATTTACCAAGATTGCCCTCAATATCGACAGACTCACTGCCAACCTTCACAATAGTCTCGCCGTTTGTCACACCCATCATAGAAGCTAAGTGACCGCCCGAAGAGAAACCAGAGATTCCGATGAAAGAATCGTCTATTTTAAGCTCTTCTTTGTTTCCTCGAAGATAGCGAACAACAGCCTTGATGTCGTTGATCTGAGCTGGCCATAAAGCATCGTTATAAGTTCTGTGATTAGGAGTTACAAAAATGTATCCGGCATCCAAGGCGGCTTTTCCGACCGTTCCGTGGTCTGCAGCCCCTTTGCTGTCGTTGCTGCCCCATGCGCTGCCATAGATATGTATGATAACGTTGTGGGTTTCTTTTCCGTCGTTAGGGTAATAGATGTCTAATTTGTGGCCGACATGGTTGTCTCCGACATAGTCGATGTTCTGTTTGTTCGTGTAGCCAGAAAGCGAGCCAGAAGAAGCTCCGCCACCTCCGCCGAAGTCAAATCCACCGCCCCATCCACCGAATTGAGCGAATCCGTTGGCACAGAAGAAAAGTGCCGACAATAAAATCAATCTGTTTTTCATAAGAATAAGAATTAATGTGATTAGTAATTTGGGCGTGTTTTTTTGTGTAATTTGTATATGTGATTTTATCAAATAAGTTGCGCACGCACTCACATGCGCACGCAACTCCTTTTGGAAATAATAATATTTAGTGTAAGATTTTTTATTGTCTTACATTTAGACGCTTCACATGAACTTCACCATCTTCAGTAACAATCTTCACGATATAAGTTCCTGCAGCGAGCGAGATTTCGACATTAGTGTCGCCATCGTTTACAGACAAAGTCTGACCTGCGATATTCATAATCTCGATGCTTTCAACCTCTTTAGCGCTCTTTACAGTGAAGAAGTCTTTAGCCGGATTAGGAGCGATTTCTACAGAATTGTCGTCAGCAGCAATGCTTTCGTTGCCTGTAGATTCCTTTTTGACATTGATAGTCACCTTGTACACTTCGCAATCTTCGAACGCGTCGATAGTAGTGCTTTCAGTGTAAGTAACACCGTTGTAAACAACCTCGCCTGCGCCGTCAACAGTCTTTTCCTTAATTTCAGGCATTGGCTTGTAGATCTTGAAGCTTCCGCACAAGTGAAGCATAGACAAGTAGTGAACCAAGCCGTCGTAGTAACGATACTGACCAGTCATCAACTGTCCGTTCCATGCCTTCTTAAGATTAGTCTTAACCTTTTCATCATTTGCAGGATCGTCCATCAAAGCGAAGCATCCTACTGCGTTTGCTCCACACTCTCCAAGTGTGTATTGCTCAGAACCGCCTGTACCGTCCCAGTTGAAACGTGCATGCTGATAACCGTCCTTTTCGAAATGATTGATCAAACGTGTCATCATGGCATTCTGAGTCTTCTTGTCAGCGCCGAACAAGTAATAGTCCATACCCACGTTCATAGCACAACGCATTGCATCGTACATGTACTTGTTTGAGTTTTGACTGAAACCTCCTGTTGTAGGAGTACCGTCAAATTCGGAATAGTCTCCGAACAAACCAGATGTAGGGTGACATGATTTCTCCAAGTGACCACGAGTCGGAGCCAAACAGCTTTCCCATTTGTCATTGTTAGTCTCAGACCATCTTGCGAACAATTCTATGAAAGCAGGAAGGTCGTATGAAGGGTCACCAAAGTTCGAACAGTTGTACGGCTGGAACGTGATGATCTTGTGAGTCTCATTAAACAATGATCCATTGCCATTCTTCCAGAATCTCTGCAAGCAGTATTGAGCATCCTCAAAGTAAGATGGCTCATTCCAACGGTTTGCAGCCAGAAGCAAAGAAGTCACGAAATACATTTCACCGTCAGGAGCACAGTTAGCATCCTGCGCAGAACCGTCTGGGTTACATTTCCACTTGAAGTAGCCCTCCCATTGTCCTGATTTGTGGAGCATGTGATCCTTTGCGAACTTCCAAAGCTTGTCGAACTCTGTCTTATGGTTTGTCTGAACACAAATCATCATACCGTATGACTGACCCTCAGAACGGACATCATTGTTGTTGATGTCTTTTATATATGCTTTGTCACCATTTTCATAGTAAACCTTGCTGTTGTCGTTTCCTTTGAAGTAGTGATCCCAAAGCTGATCAAGTTTTCCCTGAATCTCTTCATCTGTCTTTCCAAGATAAGTCTTGAACGGAGAAGGATAAACACCTGTATAGTATGCACCAGATTTTTGTACATTGCCATCATCACATGAAGGACCGAAGTAAGCTCCGTCTTCAGAGAAGAACGCGCTGCTTCCTGTTGAAGGTGTAGAAGGTGTTGTCGGAGTAGAAGGAGTTGATGGCTCTTCTTCCGGAGCTTCGCCTTCTGCATAGAACTTGATGTAGTCCAAGTTGTTGTAGTCGCTTGCAAAAGCCACCTTCAAGATGTGTTCACCAGCAGGGAGCGTCACAGAACCTTCGAGCTTAACATAAGTGTCCCAGTCTTCGTTGCCGGCGCCAGTGCCAGACAGCGAGCCTACTTTCTTGTCATCTATAAGAAGGTCAATTTCGATGTCAGTGTTGCCGTTTGCAGCGTAAGCTTCAACATCGTAAGTTCCGGCCTTGTCAATCTTAACAGTGTAAGTCAGCCATTCGCTTGAAGTTGTGTATCCTACAGCGTAACCGTCATTAGCTTTAACAACATCGACGCCATCTTCGCGGTATTCGCCACCTTCATTTTTGTTGTCGCTATCTTTGTACCCGAAGCCGTTGCCTCCCTTGTCGTAGTTTTCAGCCTCTACAGTGCCAGGTATTGCGATAGCGCCCTTGTACGGTTCCTGAGGTTCAGTCGGCTCAGCAGGACCTCCGGCAGCACCAGTCTGTCCGTCCCAAGACATAGTAGCGTATGTGTATTCGATAGAACCCTGTCCGCCACCAACTTCACAAAGTATCTTGCAGTCGTAGATGCCACCCATTTGGATGCCAAGTCTTTCCCAGTTCTTGAAGTGCTCAGTAACGTTGATTGTACCGCAAGTCTGGTAAGAAGACCTCTGAGCGAACACCTGAGTAAATGTAGTGTTTCCTTCGATAGAAGGAGCGTTCACTCTTGTACCCTTCTTGAGCGTGTAAGTAACGCCGTCAACCTGATAAGTTCCGATTGTTTGAGCGTTGTAGTACATACCTCCACCGTTAGGAGTGAAAGAGTCATCAACGATATAGTACTCAATCAGCGGGCTCTTAGTCCAGCCGTAAATACCGATGTAAGAGTAGCTTCCGCCGCCGTTACCAGATTTCTTGTAGTTGTAAGCGGCAGTAATTTCGCCCAAGTCAGTGTACTTCTTAGTAGCAGCGCCGTCGTAGTAACCCACACGAGCGAGGAAGTCACCGGAGTTGTTCCAGTCCGCCTTGAAAGCGCAGTCAGCGTCGCCGCCAAAGTAAGTCATAGAACCAGAGTTACCGTCACGCCAGATTTCGTAGTTGTATCCGTTGCCGATGTCCTTGATACCGTTACCAGTGACTCTGGTACCACCTGAATAAGAAGTAGTTTTTGAGCAAGGGTCAGTTACAACAGCTGCGCTTCCGCCAGTAGAACCTCCAGTTGTACCTCCAGTAGAGCCACCTGTGCTTCCGCCAGTAGTACCTCCAGTAGAACCGCCTGTGCTTCCGCCAGTGTAACCTTCTTTTGTGATTTCAACAGTAGCATAAGTGAAGTCAACGTAACCCCGTCCGCCACCAGACTCAGCCAAAATCTGAGCTTCCATAAGCTGACCGAGTTTCAAGCCAAGCTTTTCCCACTGACGGAAGTGTTCAGAGATACTGATTGTGCCGCATTGGCGACGAGTCTTACGGATACTGAAGATTTGAGTAAACGTAGAGTTGCCCCATTTAGAAGCACCTGTACGAGTACCGGACCAAACTTCATACTGGTCGCCGTCAACAGTTATCGTACCCTTTTTGCTACCCATATAAGAGCCGCCTGGGTTACCACGGTCATGCAACCAGTCGTCAACGATGTAATATTCTATCTGCGGATTGTCCATCCATCCGTAAATACCGATGTAAGAATAAGTTCCGCCGTCATCACCACTCTTTTTGTAAGCGTAGTTCGCAACAAGGTCACCGCCAATGTTGTTCCATGCAGGTTTATTGAAAGTTTTACCCACACGGCCAAGGAAGTCGCCTGCGTTGTTCCATTCAGCTTTAAAACATGCATCTTTCGGATATAGTGTCAAAGAGCCACCGTTTCCGTCGCGCCAGATTTCATACTGATATCCGGTGCTTGTGTTACCTGTTTTGTTTTGATTGTTAATAGTTGTTCCACCACTCAGTTGATTTGTCTGAGAACATGGGTCTACCGCTGCGAAGACGGAGCCTGCTAAAAGCGGTCCAGACAACAACGTTCCTAAAAATAGGTTTCGCAAGAATTTGTTTTTCATATATGTAAGTATTAAATTTCACAATAAATGTTCATGGCTCATCATCTCGTAAATCCTCACTTGCGAAAATAGGGAGAGTAAGTTAGTAAGGCTGTCAAAAATCCGTCAAAGAGATATGAAATTTCAGTCAGTGAATGTGACTGTGAAAAATCTTCAATTGTAATATATTGATTATTAATATTTTATGTGATTTTGTTGTTTTTTTGAATCAAAGGAGATTAGTCAAAAATAAATGTAGTATTAGTTTTTTTATTCTGAAAAAATAGGAGCATGAAGAGCTTTCTTTAGATATAATGTAACAGGTTAAATATGTGCGAGATAGAAAAAAGGTGCAGTGAAGAGTCGAAACGGATTATACATCTGGTCTAAGGTTAAACAGAGCGTCAGTGTTTTTTCAATATTAAGCGGATGTGTTTGATAAAGATTTCAGTTCAGCAGTTTTTTTGTTTCTCATTTTCCCGTCAAACGCATCAGATTTATTCGATGAAATGGAACTTTTTGTGAAATTATCATAAAATAAGGCTTCAACCAGTTGCGGTCGAAGCCTTTGAATCTGATAAGGCATATCGCGGAATTACTCCCATTCGATAGTTGCAGGCGGTTTTGAAGAGATGTCGTAGCATACTCTGTTTACACCTTTCACCTTATTTATAATGTCGTTGCTGACCTTAGCCATAAAGTCGTAAGGCAGATGAGCCCAGTCGGCAGTCATGGCGTCTGTGCTTGTCACGGCACGCAAAGCAACCGCGCGTTCGTAAGTACGTTCATCGCCCATAACGCCCACGCTCTTGATAGGCAGCAGAATCACGCCAGCCTGCCATACCTTATTATAAAGAGCCGTTTCGGAGCCGTCGGCTTCTTTGACCATATATTCACGCAAACCTTTTATAAAGATGTCGTCAGCTTCCTGGAGGATACGAACCTTTTCGCGAGTGATGTCGCCAAGTATGCGCACAGCCAGCCCCGGACCAGGGAAAGGGTGGCGGTCAATCAGATGAGCCGGCATGCCCAGTTCGCGTCCTACGCGTCTCACCTCGTCCTTGAACAGCCACTGAAGCGGTTCGCATAGTTTGAGGTTCATCTTTTCTGGCAGGCCGCCCACGTTGTGGTGGCTCTTGATAACCATTCCGGTTATGCTAAGGCTTTCGATTCGGTCAGGGTAGATAGTCCCCTGAGCAAGCCACTTGGCGTCAGTTATTTTTTGAGCTTCGGCATCGAAAACGTCGATGAATCCGGCACCTATGATTTTCCTTTTACGTTCCGGTTCTGTCACGCCTTCAAGTTCCTTGAAGAACTTTTCGCTTGCGTCCACGCCGATAACGTTCAGACCGAGGCACTCATAGTCGTGCAGCACGTTTTTGAACTCGTCCTTGCGCAACATGCCATGGTCAACAAAGATACAAGTCAGGTTTTTGCCGATGGCGCGGTTAAGCAGCACAGCAGCCACAGAAGAGTCCACGCCTCCGCTAAGACCAAGAATCACACGGTCGTTGCCAAGCTGTTTTTTAAGTTCGGCCACAGTCGTTTCCACGAACGAAGCCGCGCTCCAGTCCTGTTTGCCTCCGCAAATGTCAACCACAAAGTTTTTCAGAAGCAAAGACCCCTGAACCGAGTGGAAGACCTCAGGGTGGAACTGCACGCCCCAAAGCTTTTCATTTTCAGCCTGATAAGCAGCGTTAGTCACTTTGTCTGTAGAAGCGATGACCTTGAAATTTTCCGGAAGAGCAGTGATAGTGTCACCGTGGCTCATCCAAACCTGAGAGTTCTCGTCAAACCCTTTGAAAAGAGGGTTCTCTTTATCAAACTTAGCGAGGTTTGCGCGTCCGTACTCGCGAGTTCCGGCAGGTTCCACATTTCCGCCGTTGGCGTAAGCCATGAACTGCGCTCCGTAGCAGATGCCAAGGATTGGGTACTTCCCGCGAATCTCAGACAGATCCATCTTGAAAGCGTTTTCGTCATAAACGCTGTAAGGCGAGCCGCTGAGAATGACACCAATGACCGAAGGGTCATTTTTCGGAAACTTGTTGTAAGGGACGATTTCGCAGAACATGTCCAATTCGCGGACACGACGACCAATCAGCTGAGTGGTCTGCGAACCGAAGTCAAGAATAATAATTTTTTCCTGCATATAATAATTATTACTTTAATGCACACAATTGCCCTGCAAAGATACGATTAACAATTCACAATTCACAATTTACGATTCATAATTTGCAACTTGCAATTCACAAAAGCAAGTTATAATTGTGAATTGCTCTCCGAATCATCTCGACCTAATTTGTAGAGGTTGCCAGGTCAATTTACAGGGACAAGTACTATTATCAATTGTCTGATATTAATTTTTCATTGTATAAACTCCGCCTGGTTGGCAGTTGATTAATGAGCGGAACTCCATTTCGAGGAGGATGGGAGAGAGTTCTTTGGGCGGCAGCTTCATCAGTTTGGCAATGGTGTTTATGTGCAGTGTCTTGTGTTCCTGCAACAGATTTATGACGTGCTGCTCCTGTTCGCTAAGTTCGTGAAATAGGTCAATCTGAAACGGCTTTTTGTTGCCTTGCTCCATATCCCAGTTCATCAGTGCCTCTATGTCAGCCGCGCATTCGACCAGGGCGGCGCGGTTTTCTTTAATAAGATTGTTGCACCCGACGGAATATGGCAGACCCACGCTCCCCGGCACAGCGCACACGTCTCTGTTGTACGAATTGGCAAAATCGGCAGTCAGCAAAGCACCGCCCTTTGCGGCAGACTCAATCACGATTGTGACGTCGCATAGCCCAGCTATCACGCGGTTGCGTGCCACAAAGTTGTTGCGGTCTATCGGCTGCGACGTGTTATATTCGGAGAGCAGGCAGCCTTGAAGAAGCATTTTGTCTGCCACGCTTTTGTGTATTTGAGGGTAAAGCATGTTGTGTCCGTGCCCCATAACCCCGGCAGTTTTCAGTCCGCAGCCAAGTGCCTTTTTATGCGCGCAGATGTCAACGCCGTAAGCCAATCCGCTTACAATCAGCAAGTCGTGATGTTTCTCGGCCAGGTCTGACACTATAGATTCGCAGACCGACCTGCCGTAGCTAGTCATCTTTCGAGTGCCTACAATGCCTATGGTTTTTTGCACGTTCAAGTCGCAATCACCCCTTTTATAAAGGAGCAACGGACTGTCTTTGCACTCTTTCAGGCGCAGTGGATAATCATCTTCAGTGTAAAAAAGGATGTCGATGTTGTTCTTCCGCACAAATTCAAGTTCTCTTTTTGCGCGGTCGAGCACAGCCGGGTCGCATATCTGAGACGCTAGCACTTTGCCTATTCCGGGTATTTTTGCAAGATTGGCAGGGCGTTCGTGAAAAATCGCCTCTTCGCTGCCCAAATAAGAGACAAGGGCCTTGGCCGTTAGCGAGCCGACCCCCTTGATCATGGTCAGACCGATTTTGTACATTACATCAGACTCCTTCATTATTTAATATAATTTGAAAACGTGAAAACATAAGCCGAACGTCATGCGCGGCACGTTGCAAAGATACTAAAACAAAGCATAAAAACGCCTAAAGAGAACAGGTTTTTAAAAATCGCAAATCAAAACGGCCAAATATTGAAACTTTTTTTTAAATTTGTCAGCGTTTTACTTAACACATAATGTAATTATCAAAATAAGAAATATGGCAACACCTCCATTTAAGTATCAAAACCCATTCCCTCTTGGGAAAGATCAGACTGAATATTATTGTCTGACAAAAGAGGGCGTTTCAACAAAAACATTTGAAGGAAAAGAGATTCTTGTGGTTGAGCCGGACGCTCTCCGCAAGCTTGCGAAGGCTTGTTTCCACGACTGCGCGTTTATGCTTCGCCCTGCGCATCAGAAGATGGTGGCTAAGATTCTGAACGATCCGGAAGCGTCTGATAACGACAAGTTCGTGGCGCTGACAATGCTGCGCAATGCCGAAATTTCTTCAAAAGGCGTGCTTCCGTTCTGTCAGGATACAGGTACTGCCACAATCGTGGCTAAGAAAGGTCAACAGGTCTGGACCGGCGGCGGAGATGAAGAGCAGCTCTCAAAGGGTGTTTACGAGACATATACAGAAGAGAACCTTCGTTACTCGCAGACAATTCCGCTCGATATGTACAAGGAAATCAACTCAGGATGTAACCTTCCGGCTCAGATAGACATTCAGTCTGTTGACGGCGCGGAATATAAGTTCCTTTGCATCGCTAAGGGTGGAGGATCTGCTAACAAAACATATTTGTATCAGGAAACAAAGGCGTTGCTGAACCCTGCAACTCTTGAGAAGTTCTTGGTAGAGAAGATGAAAACTCTCGGTACTGCGGCTTGTCCTCCTTATCATATTGCGTTTGTGATTGGCGGCACTTCTGCTGATATGTGCTTGAAAACTGTAAAGCTTGCATCTACAAAATATTATGACGAGCTGCCAACTCAGGGCAACGAGGGCGGTCAGGCGTTCAGAGACCTCGAATTGGAGGCGAAGATGCTGGAAGAGGCTCATAAAATCGGGCTTGGCGCACAGTTCGGCGGAAAATATTTCGCGCATGACATCAGAGTTATACGTTTGCCTCGTCATGGTGCGTCTTGCCCTGTGGGTATGGCGGTGTCTTGTTCTGCAGACCGCAATATAAAGGCTAAAATTAACAAAGACGGTGTTTGGATTGAAAAGCTGGAAGAGAATCCGGGTCAGTACATTCCGGAAGAACTGCGTCAGCCTGGCGAAGACAAGGCGGTGAAGATTGACTTGAACAGACCTATGAAGGAAATTCTTGCAGATTTGAGCAAGTATCCGGTGTCAACTCGTCTATCTTTGAGCGGAACTATCATTGTCGGCCGCGACATCGCTCACGCGAAGCTGAAAGAGCGTCTCGACGCTGGAGAGGATTTGCCGCAATATATCAAGGACCATCCGATTTATTACGCAGGTCCGGCAAAAACTCCTAAGGGAATGGCTTGCGGTTCTATGGGACCTACAACGGCTGGACGTATGGACTCTTATGTAGATTTGTTCCAGAGCCACGGCGGTTCTATGGTCATGCTCGCTAAAGGTAATCGCAGCCAGCAGGTTACAGACGCTTGCCAGAAGCACGGAGGCTTCTATCTTGGCTCTATAGGAGGTCCGGCTGCTAATCTTGCTAAGAATAACATTAAGAGCATCGAGTGTGTGGAATATCCGGAACTTGGCATGGAAGCTATATGGAAAATCGAAGTGGAAGATTTCCCTGCATTCATATTGGTGGATGACAAAGGTAATGACTTTTTCAAACAGCTGAAGCCTTGGTGCCCATGCTGTAAAAAATAACGTCGCAACTCTCTTCTGAGAGGCGGCGATTTATAATTTACAATTGACAATTCGCAATTAGCAGATTACAAAAGGAATCGTAATTGTAAATTGTCATTTGTAAATTGTGAATTGTTCTAAGTTTGCTTTTCCTTTTTTTAAATTTAAAGGTGCATTTTTAACGGTTATGACAAAAACGACCGGTTGTTTGAAAGAAATTTTAATAAAATGAGAGCAAATACAGTGATTTTTTTTAGAAAAAAGATTGATTTTGCGGAAAATATTATTAGTTTCGCAGACTGAAAAGGTGTTCTGTCTTGTAGAGGCTAAATTTTGTGTGCGACGAAGCCGGTTTTGTTGATTGTAATTGGCGGGTTTGTGTTTTTTAGTTTTGAGTGAACAGAACGAAACTACATTGTTAGAATTAAGAAAGATTTAGGTATTACTATGGTGTTAAAAATGAAAAGAGTCTTTTCGGCTCTCTTGATGAGCACTTTATTTGCAAATGTTTTTGCAGTGCATAAAGAGTTTCTGGAGGGGTACGAATTAATTCCTTCCAAGGCGAGCACTAAGGTCAAGGAGTTGCCGATGTCGCTGTATAAGGAGGGAACTGTTGTTTTCTTTAGGGGAGACAGCGCCTATATTGCTAAAATCAGTGACAGTTATGAGCTGGAAGATGTCAAAGTCTGCGAAGAGTTGTGCGGATTGGGCATCGAGGGCACTTTTGCTTATGACCAAAGACGACGCACTATATATTTTGCAAAGACGGACGAGGTCGGAAACTCGGACTTGTACGAAGCCCGTTTTATGGAGGGGTCTTACGGTCTGCCTCAGAAACTGGACATTGAGGGGCTTGGAAAGGTCAGAAAGCCTATAAAGGGTTCTTCTACGGTCAGCGCGGGGTGGACTTACAGGTATAACCGTATCTCCGGATTTTTCAATCCTTCTATCGCAAAGGGCGGAAACAGAATATATTTCTCGGCGGATTTCCCGAAGCATACTTTCGGCGGACGTGATATTTGGTACATAGACAAGGCTAAGGGAGACGCTCCGCATAAATGGAAAATGCCTGAGAATGCCAGCGATTCTATGGTTGTGATGAACTCTAATGCCCGCGAAGATTTCGCGTGGTGCTACAATGATACAGTGCTTTATTTCGCGTCTAACCGTCCTGGGGGTATGGGTGGACTTGACCTGTATATGTCCAAAATGGTGGTTGATACAGTTGTGGTGGAAGATACTGTGAGGAATACCAAAAAGACTGAGCTGCGCGAAATCTGGGGCGTGCCGGTAATTATGGACTCTGTGTTCAATTCGTCGGCTAATGATTATAATCTGCTCGGAACGGAAAAGATTTTGCTGCTTATGTCCAACCGTTCGGGTGGTGTGGGTAGTGATGATATTTATCGCCCGGCTCCGTTCGTCGCGGAACGTGAGCCAGAACTTGAGTCTGACTTCACTATAGATGAACCGCAAGGATTCCACTGGGTGTTGTTCTTCTTCGACTTTAACAAATCTGATATGAAGCCGGAGTATGAGGCTCAGTTGGACGAGCTTGTTAGCGCGATGAAGGAATTCCCAGGCGCTAAGTTTGAGGTCAGCGGTCATACGGACGCGCGTGGTTCTGACGCTTATAATATGAAGCTCTCTCAGCGTCGTGCTGACTATATCAGAACTTTGCTGATTCAGCGCGGATTCTCTCCTGACAGACTCGTTTCTGTGGGTCGCGGTTTCCATGAACCTGTGATCCCGAATGCTCAGGAAGAGGCCGAACATGAACAGAACAGACGTGCAGATATAAAAATTGTTAATGAAGAATAATTAGGAGGAGATTTGTAAAATGAAAAAAGTATTATCGATATTCGTTTTGGCAATGTTTGCTGTGGCGGCATCCGCCCAGCGAGACTTGATGTTGTCTCAGCAATTCTTCTCTCGTCTGAATGCGAACCCTGCTGCGACTGGTAACAGCGATGACATAGACCTGTTCTTGCTCGGTCACTGGCAGTGGGTCGGGGTGGAAGACTCGCCTAAGTCTGGAGTGCTTAACGCAAGCGACTATTTCGAGCCGATACGTTCCGGTGTCGGGCTTACGATGACTTATGATGATTTGGGTGTGGCTAACCGTACTTTTATTTGCAAGGCTGCTTACGCTTATCATGTTAACTTGAACGAAAGTTTGTTGCTCTCAATGGGGTTGTCTGCTGGTATGCTTTACCATTATTGGGATCCTGAAGGGCATCGTCTGTTGGACCCAGAAGAGATGGGTACGGAAACTTTTCCGAGCGAACTCCAGACTACGTTCAAGCCGGATGTTGACTTGGGTTTTGAGCTTGCGATGCCTAAGCTGCTGCTGGGAGCGTCTGTTACTCACTTGCTGAATAACGAAGATATGGTCTCAACTTCGGTTCCGGGTCGTCACCTCTATTTCTATGCAAGGCCGCTGTTTAATCTGTCAGACAGACTGGCGTTGGCTCCGGCTATAGTTTATATGCATCGTAATAAGGTGGACAAAGTGGAACTTAATGTGATGGCATTCTATAACAGAATGATTTGGGGTGGTGTCACTTACAGACCTGACGTGAATGCAGGTTTCTCCTCAAATGCTCTGAACTTTACTTTAGGTATTGAGTGGAACAAGTTCCGTGTGGGTTACTCGTTTGAGTGGGGTACTGGTGATATTAGCAGTTTGTCTAGCAATGCGCACGAACTTCTGCTATCTCTGAGAATACCTAAAAAGACGGAAAAATACGTCAGATTCATGGAAGATTGATGTCGTAGAAAGAAAAAATGATGGATAAGACGTTAAAAAAAGGCGTAAAGGATGTTTAATTCAAAAAAAATGCTTACTTTTGACGCTCTTAGGAACTATAATCTAATATACAATGAATATTAAACACACGATAGTGCTATTTTTGGCAGCGGCTCTTTCTTGGGCGAAGGTTTCGGCTCAGGAGGAGATTGTCTATGACCAGTACTACTTCAATTATTACTTGGTCAATCCGGCGGTTGCTGGTGCAGAAAGGTGTTCTCACCTTATGCTCACTGGAAAGTTTCAGTGGGTCGGTGTTGAAGACGCTCCGATGACGCAGACCCTGAGTTTTAGAACTCGTGTTTTGAGTAATGTCGGTATAGGCGCGTATTTGTATAATGACAAGAACGGATATTCCCTCCGTCAGGGAGGACAGGCAACGTTCGCCTACCATATTCCGTTGTCGGAAAATAGTGGTTATTTCATGAAGGACCGCTCTATCGAAAGACAATTGTCGTTCGGTGTTTCGGCAAAAGTGAACCACTACGGATTTACGGAAGATTTGATTAATGAGGATAATTCGACAGACCCGACTATCGCTAATGGGGGTACTGACAAAGGTTTCTATTTCAATGCGAATGCCGGTGCGTATTTCCTCTATGACAATTTCTTTGCAGGTCTGTCGGCCACGAACTTGATTCCGACGGAACTGAAGGAACTCGGTGCTGACGAACCGATTCGTCCGCTAACATTGTTCCTCTTCTTGGGGTACGACATTGTGCTTGACAAGACGATGGACTTGGAACCCTCTTTGATGTTCAAGATGGACGAGAACGACCAGAGGCAGTTGGATCTTCACCTGAAGTTTATGCAGACATTGCCGGATAATGAGGATTTCTCTTACTGGTTGCAGGTGATGTACCGTCACTCTCTTGATGCTGGCAATAGCCAGGCGTTGGCGTTCACCCCTATGGGCGGAATCCGCTACAAGGGTTTCCACTTGGCGTATGCTTATACTTTGGGTCTGACAGGATTCCAGAGACACAACTCTGGTTCTCATGAAGTCATGTTGGGTTATTCTTGGTGCATAACTAAACGCTTCTGTCGTTAAAAGAAAGAGCAATAAGGTTTTGAGCGATGGTTATCCGTCGCTCTTTCTTTATAAATAACAAAGGGCAGTGTTACGCAGAAGTGCAAATTTTGACGTGTGACAATAAAAAAATTAGGTTTATTCGTTCTTTTTTTGTGATATGTGTTGTTTTTTGTAAAAAAAAATATACTTTTGCACACCTTTGTTTAGAGAGGCAAGTTATTGGGTTGTTAACATTTTAAGTTTTTACGTATGTATTGGACTTTAGAATTGGCTTCTAAGATGGAGGATGCTCCGTGGCCAGCAACAAAAGATGAGTTGATTGACTTCGCAGAGCGTTCAGGTGCACCTCAAGAGGTTATAGAGAACCTCAAGGAGATGGAGGATGAAGGAGAGGTTTATGAAAGCATCGAGGATATATGGCCTGATTATCCGAGTAAGGAAGATTTTTTCTTTAACGAGGAAGAGTATTAAAAATGAGGCAAGTGTTTAGTATTTAGGCAGTTGTCTTTAAAGGCGATAAAAATTATTTTGAAAAAAAGTGATTTTTATTGTGAATTACTGCAAAAATTGCTAATATTGTTGTCGATTTTATTGCAAGTTATGCGTGAACGTATGAGAAAACAGGTATTTATGCTATTTTTTCTGTTGCTGGGTTGGCTTGATGTCAATGCACAGTTCGACGCAGAACGTAGTCAATATATGAATAACCAAGTTGCGATTAATCCGGCAGCCGTTGCATCTAATGATATGTTCAACTTGATGGGAACATATAGGATGCAGTGGGCTGGCTTTTCGGACGCTCCGGTGGATATGTTTTTTTCTGCTAACACGCCTTTGACGATTGCAGGGACTAAACATGGAGTTGGACTGAGTTTTATGAGCGATGAGGCAGGGTTGTTTACCAACCAAAGTGTTCTTTTTCAGTATTCGTATAAAATGAAGGTTTTCAGAGGCGTTATGTCTTTGGGAATTGGTTTAGGTGGTGTCAATCAAACGTTTGATGGAGCGTCTGCTGATGTGACTGGAAATGGAGGCTCGCTGGCTGAGGATGATGGTTATCATACAGATTCGGATCCTCTAGTGGATAAGTCGGAAATGAACGACTTGGCGTTCGATGTCAGTTTCGGTGCGTACTATTCAGAGGACGATTTTTATGTCGGTCTTTCGGTTGCTCACCTCAATAGGCCTTCATTTGAGATGACGGAAACGACGGAAAGTTATCTGCCGCGAATTTTTTATTTGGTGGGTGGATACAATATTCGGACGTCGAATCCGTTACTTGTATTAAAGCCTTCTGCTTTAATTAAGACGGAGTTCTCTTCTTTTCAGATGGACGCGTCTTTCCTTATGGAATATAAGAAGAAGTTTGCAGGCGGGCTTTCTTATAGGTGGGGCGGTGCTTTCGTCTTTATGGCGGAGTATAATCTTATTAGCGGTTTGGCTTTGGGCTATTCGTATGATTTGCCTACGTCAAAGATGGTTGTTTCGGGCGGAAGCCATGAAATATCTTTGCGTTACAGCTTTAGACCGGAATTTGCTAAGAAGAACAAATATAAGAGTGAACGAATTTTATAATTTAAAATTTTTAAAGAGCAATTAAGTAATTTAAAATATCATGAAAAAGCTGTTAATTTTCTCATTTATCGCATTACTGCTCACTAGTTGTGGTGGTGAAAATAATGGAGAGCTTGTGGGGGTATATTCTAAGTCATGGAAAGAGCCTACTCCTTACGGAATGCTGTTCATAAAGAGAGGGTCGTTTACAATTGGTCAGAATGACCAGGATGCAAACTGGGCGATGACTTCGCAGTCTAAGACCGTTTCTCTCGATGCATTTTGGATGGATGAAACTGAAATTACAAATGGTGAATATCGCCAGTTTGTGAATTGGGTAAGAGACTCTATCGCTCGCGAAAAGTTATCTTTGGTGGATGAATCGTTCAAAATTTCACAAGATAAAAGAGGTAATGAGTTGGAAAAGCCTATATTGAATTGGAAAAAGAAAATTCCATGGGAAAAGCCGACTGAAGACCAACAGGGTGCTTTGGACAGCATGTTCTATATGGGAGAGGATGCTGTTGACTTTGAACCTCAGTTGAACGGTATGATTTTGTTCTACAAGTATTCTTGGGTTGACTATGTTCAGGCTGCTCAGAAGGAGAACAAGTTTGATGTGATGCGTGGCAGCTATAACAGAAGTTTGGCTGGCTTGGGCACAACAAAGGATAGTGCTGATGTCATGGTTAAGAAGGACACTTCTTTTGTAAATGAAGAGGGACATATCATTAACAGGACTATTTATAAAGAGTTGAAGAAGCGTTCTGACTTTATCTCTGTAAAGAAAGTGAACATTTACCCAGATACTTTGTGCTGGATTCGTGACTTCACATACGCTTATAATGAGCCTTATATGAAGTTGTATTTCGCTCACCCTGGTTATGGTGAATATCCAGTAGTAGGTGTGTCTTGGGAGCAGGCTCAGGCGTTCTGTCACTGGCGTTCTTTCTTGTTCAATTCTTATCAGGTTCAGCACAAGGGAGTTCGTGTGCAGGATTATCGTCTTCCTACAGAAGCTGAGTGGGAATATGCTGCGCGTGGGGGCAAAGACTTGTCTATGTACCCATGGGGTGGTAATTACGTGAGAACTGCTAAAGGTTGTTTCTTGGCTAACTTTAAACCTCAGAGAGGTAACTATACTGATGACGGCTACTTGATTACTGCGCGTGTGGCTTCTTATCCGCCAAATGACTTTGGTTTGTACGATATGGCCGGAAACGTGGCTGAGTGGACATCTTCTGCATATCATGAATCAAACTATAGCTTTGTTCACGATATGAACCCTAACTACGAATATAATGCGAAAAGTCAGGATCCTGATGTTTTGAGACGTAAGGTTATCCGTGGTGGTTCTTGGAAAGATGTAAGTATCTTCTTGCAGTGCGGTGTTAGAACTTACGAGTATCAGGCAGAAAACAGATCTTTCATCGGATTCAGATGTGTTCGTAGTTATATTGGAGTAGAATAAAAATAAAAATATTTAGTATTAACCTTAAAAATAATATTGTAAAAATGGGAATAGTTGAAGCTATGAATTCCCCACAAGGGAAGAAGATTGTAGGTATTGCGTATTCTGCAGGTGCGAGTGTCGTAATTATCGGGGCGTTGTTTAAAATCATGCACTGGCCAGGTGCGGGTGTCATGTTGACAGTCGGAATGTTGACCGAAGCGATCCTTTTCGCTATTGGTATCTTCGATAAGCCTCACAAAGAATATCATTGGGAGTTGGTTTGGCCTGAGTTGGATAGCGAAGAGGAACATGACGCTCCTGCTGCTAAGGGCTTGAAAGATGATAGCAAGGAACTTAGCATTCCTAAGGTTGACGTTGCTAACTTGGTAGAAGAAGAGTTGGCTAAATTGTCAAGCGGTATCCAGAAGTTGGGCGAAACTGCAGGTCACTTGGGCTCTTTGTCTTCTGCTGCTTCTGTGTCTGAATCTTACATTTCTAACGTAAGCAAGGCTTCTGAAGCTGCTGGCGCGTTTGCTACTTCTCAGAAGAACTTGAAGGATTCTTCAGATTCGTTGGTGTCTTCTTATCAGGACATTGCAAAGAGCATCGGTTCTGCTTCTGAAGGTTCTAAGAACTTCGCTAGCCAGATTGACGGTATCAACAAGAATATCTCTACAATCAGTTCTGTATTTGAACTTCAGGTTAAGTCTGTAAACGAACAGAATGAGGCTATGAAGACTTTGGCTGCTGCAGTTAACAAGATCGAAGCATCTTTGAACGGTTCTGCTCAGTCTGCAGAAAGCTACAAACAGGAAATCTCTAATCTCGCTAAGCAGATGCATGACTTGAACAAAGTTTATGGCAATATGCTTAACGCTATGACTATCAGAGGTTAATTTTAAACGATTAATTTAAACTAGATTTAGAGATTTAATATGGGTGGAGCTACGAATTGTCCGGAGACCCCGAGACAGAAGATGATTTCCATGATGTATTTGGTGTTGACCGCGATGCTTGCGCTGAACGTGTCTGCCGAAATCCTGAACGGATATACATTGGTGGAAGATACAATGAAGAAGAGTATCACGATTGGTGAGGCTCGTAATGAGATGTTGGAAGGTCAGTTTGAGTCTATGGCAGCTCAGAATGCCGCTAAGGCTAAGCCGTACCTTGAAAAGGCTAAAGAGGTTAAGGTTATGTCTGACAACCTCTACAACGAAGTTTCTAGGATTCAGAAACGCATTATTTCTATAATTGACAAGGATGCTGCTGATACTGCAAACATTCAGATTTCAGACGAAGGTCGTGGGGATTTGAACGTCCCAAGTCAGGTGGGTATGCTTGAAAAGGAAGGTGAAAAGTTGCGTTTGGCTATTGAGGATTATAGAACTAAGATGCAGGAAGTTGTAGCAAAAGACACTACAAAAGTTGCGTCTTTGGCTAAGATGTTCAATACAGATAAAATTGAAAACAAGAAGGAACCTGGTGTGAAGAAGAACTGGGAATCTGGAGTTTTCGAAGATATGCCTGCAGTTGCGACACTGACAGTGCTTTCTAAGATTAAGAACGATGTCCGTAACGCTCAGGCAGAGGCTGTTCAGTACTTGATGTCTGAAGTTGACGCTGGTGACTTCCGTGTGAACAAGATCACTGCGCTTGCTATTCCTAAGTCAAGCTATGTCATGAGAGGTGGCAAGTATTCTGCTGAAATCGTTTTGGCTGCGATAGACTCTACTAAGGCATTGGATACTGAAGTGGACGGAAAGGCTATCGTAAAGAATGCTGAAGGAAAGTATGTGTATGAGGTGCCTTGTAGTTCCGTAGGTAACAAGAAGTACAATGGTAAGATCAAGATGAAGAAGCCGAACGGAGAGGAAGTTGTTTATGACTTCGTTCAGGAGTACACGATCGGTGAACCAACTGCGACAGTTTCTGCAGATATGATGAACGTGCTTTATGCAGGTTTCAACAACCCTATCAGTGTATCTGTGCCAGGTGTTTCTTCTAACAATGTTAGCATATCGGTATCGAATGCTGCTGTGACAAAAACTGCAAAAGGATGGAACGTGAGACCTTCTAAGCCAGGTGTTACAGCTGTAGTTTCAGTTAGCGCAACAATAGACGGTAAGACTCAGGGCATCACTAAGAAGGAATTCCGCGTTAAGCCGTTGCCGCCGCCATTGGCTAAGTTGGAGTACACAAACAAGGGTATGAAGGAAAAGTACAAAGGTGGTTCTCCTATTTCAAAGGCGTTCTTGGTTACTGTAGAACGCGTGGTAGCAGAGTTGGATGATGCTGATTTGGACGTTAAGTACGATGTTAAGTCATTCCAGTTGAGTTACTTTGACTCTATGGGTAACAATATCATTGAAATGGCTCAGGGTGATCGTCTTACTCCGAAGCAGAAGGATATCTTCAAGAAGATGGTTAGAGGTAAGTCAGTCTTTATCACTAATGTGAAGTCTGTAGGTCCGGACAAGGTGCTTCGTACTTTGCCGCCTCTTGAAGTGAAAATTAAATAATTAAGATGTTTTTTCTGAACTTTTAAGTTTAAAGTTATGAGTAAATTTTTGAGATTATTGTTTGTTGGTGGGTTGATGTCGTTGGTGACATCTGCTTATTCTCAGACAGCAGATAACTCTTTCTTTGACGAGAGTGGTGAGATTTCGGAGGAAGTTGCGTCAAATTTGCCAACAAGTGGTCCGAAAGAGGGTTTGGAACCAATTGAAATGCTTAATCCTCGAGCTGATGATGTCTTTTGGCAGAAAGTCGTTTACCGTATAATTGACTTGCGTGAAAAGATGAATTATCCGTTCTACTATCCAGAACAGGCTTCAGACAACAGACAGAGTCTTTTTGCTCTGATGTTTAGACTTGTTCAGGAGGGTAAGGTGAAAGCTTACGCTTATGATGAAACTAGAGAAGTTTTCAATGATGACAACTTGGTTTCGTTCAAAGAAACGGTAGAAAAGTATCAGATTCTTGCAACTCCAAAGGCAGACTCTATTACTAACGACACTACTTACATAATTGACGAAACAGACGTTCCTAATCGTGACGTGTTTAAGTATTATGCAAAGGAGGTTTGGTATTTCGATAAGATTACATCTTCTTTCTGTGTTAAACTTATAGCTCTTTGTCCGATATTGTACAAGGATGTTGACGGAACAGGTGTTCCTTCTAACAATCCTATGTTCTGGGTTCCTTTTGAGAAATTGAGACCTTTCTTGTCTCAGACAGAAGTTCTTATCACAGACAGAAACAATGGAGCGCGTCCTTCATTTGATGACTTGTTCATAAAGAGAAGATTCGCAAGCTACATCTACAAGGAATCTAATATCCAGAATCGTGGTATTGTGGAATACGGTTCTACAGTAGATGAGGTTAAGAAGGTTCAGGATCAGGTTAAAACTCAATTGGTTAATTTTGAAAATGACCTTTGGGAATATTAATCGGTTTTTAATCTAATATCTAAGCGAGGGGGATTTATATTCTCCTCGCTTTGTTTTTTTTATCTGTTTTTTTGCAGGGTTATTTGTGGTATCTTTTCTAAACTTTCTGTAAATTTGCACCTTGTTAAAGATTTTGAAAAACAATTTGTTTTTAGTTATGGAGTATAAGTTCAAAGAGATAGAACAGCGTTGGCAGCAATATTGGAAGGATAACTCAACGTATAAGGTTGATGTTGACTCTTCTAAGAGAAAATATTATGTGCTGGACATGTTCCCATATCCGTCAGGCGCCGGCCTGCATGTTGGTCATCCGTTGGGGTATATTGCGTCTGATATTTTCAGCCGTTACAAACGTCTGCAAGGTTTTAACGTGTTGCATCCGATGGGATATGACGCTTATGGTCTGCCAGCGGAACAATATGCGATTCAAACGGGTCAGCATCCGGCTGTGACTACTTCAAAAAATATAGCTCGTTACAGAGAACAGCTGGATAAAATAGGGTTTTGCTACGATTGGAGCAGAGAGGTGAGAACTTGCGAACCTGATTATTATAAATGGACGCAATGGGCTTTTATTCAGATGTTCAACTCGTATTATGATAATGATGCGGATAAGGCTTTGCCTATATCGGAGCTTGTCGCAAAATTTGAAAGCGATGGTTCTGCAGGGGTTAATGCAGCATGCTCTGAAGAACTGAATTTTTCTGCTTCCGATTGGAAATCTAAGTCGGAGAAGGAGCAGCAAGAGATTCTTCTGAATTACAGAATAGCGTATCTTGCGGATATAAAGGTAAATTTCTGCCCTGCTCTTGGATGTGTGTTAGCTAATGATGAGATTAGCGAAGGTGTTTCTATACGTGGTGGTCATCCGGTTGAGCAGCGTGTGATGCGTCAGTGGAGCTTAAGGGTTTCTGCTTATGCGCAGCGTTTGCTTGAAGGTCTTGAGACTTTGGATTGGACAGATTCGTTGAAAGAGACTCAGAGAAACTGGATAGGGCGTAGCGAGGGTACTGAAATGAAGTTTGCTATTAAAGACAAACCATTCTCTTTTGATATTTTCACTACTCGTGCGGACACTATTTTTGGTGTGACGTTTATGGTTCTTGCTCCGGAGTCTGAGTATGTTTCTATGGTTACGACTTCGGAACAGAGGGAGGCTGTTGACGCTTATCTTGATGTTGTAAAGAGGAGAACTGAGCGTGAACGTATATCAGACCGCAGGGTGACAGGCGTGTTCACTGGCGCGTATGCGATAAATCCTGTCTCAGGTGCTGAAATTCCTATTTGGATAAGTGATTATGTGTTAGCTGGTTACGGAACGGGTGCGATTATGGCGGTGCCGGCGCATGACTCCCGTGACTATGCGTTCGCAAAACATTTTAACTTGCCTATCGTTCCTGTGATTGAAGGTTGCGATGTGAGCGAAGAGAGCTTTGACGCAAAGGATGGTGTGATGGCTAACTCTGGCTTCTTAAACGGCTTGTCGGTGAAAGAGGCTATTGCGGCGGCGAAAAAATATGTGGAAGAAAAGGGTATAGGAAAGGTCAAAGTAAACTACAGGCTTCGCGATGCAATTTTTAGTCGTCAGCGCTATTGGGGCGAGCCGTTTCCTGTTTATTACAAGGACGGAATGCCTTATATGATGGACGAGAACTGTTTGCCTCTGGAGTTGCCTGAAATTGAAAATTTCTTGCCGACAGAAAAGGGCGAGCCGCCTTTGGGTCATGCAAAAAACTGGGAGACTGCAGACGGGTTTCCGTATGAGTTGAACACAATGCCGGGCTTTGCAGGTTCGTCTGCTTATTACCTCAGATACATGGATCCTAAAAATGACAAGGCTCTGGTGTCTAAAGAGGCTAATGATTATTGGGAGAATGTGGATTTGTACATCGGAGGTACGGAGCATGCGACCGGACATTTGATTTACAGCCGTTTCTGGAACAAGTTCCTGTTTGACCTTGGCGTTATATGCAAGGACGAGCCGTTTAAGAAACTTATCAACCAGGGAATGATTCAGGGCCGTTCTAATTTTGTTTATCGCATAAAGGACACTAACACGTTTGTGTCGTACAATCTGAAAGGCGAGTATGACGTTACGCCTATTCATGTTGACGTGAATATTGTGTCTAATGATGTGCTTGATATAGAGAGATTTAAGAACTGGATGCCGGATTACAACAATGCGGAGTTTATTCTTGAAGATGGAAAGTATATTTGCGGCTGGGCGGTAGAGAAGATGTCGAAGTCGATGTTTAATGTTGTGAATCCTGATGATATTGTGGAACGATACGGTGCTGATACTTTGCGTCTTTATGAAATGTTCCTTGGTCCGCTTGAGCAGTCTAAGCCGTGGGACACTAACGGTATAGACGGAGTGCATCGCTTCTTGAAAAAGTTCTGGGGACTGTTCTTCAAAGGTGACGATTTGCAAATTTCGGATGAGCAGCCTACGGCAGACGAACTGAAGGCTCTTCATAAACTTATAAAGAAGGTAACGTTTGACATAGAACATTTCTCTTACAACACATCTGTTGCGGCGTTTATGATATGTGTTAATGAGTTGGCTTCGCTTAAGTGCAACAAAAGGGCGGTTCTAGAGAAAATGATAGTGCTTGTAGCTCCGTTTGCTCCGCATATTGCAGAGGAACTGTATCACGCTATCGGTAACGCAGGTTCTGTGTGTGACGAGTCTTGGCCTGAGTTTAAGGAGGAATATCTTGTGGAAAGTTCTGTGAAATATCCTATTTCGTTCAACGGAAAGGTTCGTTTCAGTATTGAAATGTCGGCGGCTGCATCTAAAGAAGATGTGGAAAAGACCGCGTTGGAACATGAGCAGACCAAAAAGTTCATGGACGGCAAGTCGCCTAAGAAAGTGATTGTAGTTCCAGGTAAGATTGTCAATATCGTGATGTGATAATTTGATAGATTCAAGGTCTGTCTGATAATTGAAGTTTTCTGAAACTCTTTTATCAGACAGACTTTTTTTATTCTTGATTGATAGCCCTAATGACTCTTTCCGTTTCGGAAACTGGGTCGTCGGCGTTGAGTATTGCGCCAGAAAGAGCTATGCCGTCAGGTCCGGCTTTGAGAATGTCCGGAATGTCTTCTGCCGTGATTCCGCCTATGGCCACAATCGGAATGTTTATGCCGTTGCTTCTGCAGTTCCATACAATGTTGCGGTATCCATCCAGTCCAAGCACGGGTGCGAGGTTCTTTTTTGTGGTGGTGAACCTGAACGGTCCGCAGCCAATATAGTCAACGTCATCTTTTATTTGCAAGATGTCATCGTATGAGTTGCAAGTTCCGCCTATAATAAAATCTTGGCCTAATATTTTTCTGGCATCTGCCGGCCTCATGTCGTTTTTGCCCAGATGAACACCGTCAGCCTTAACTTTTTTGCAAAGTTCCACATGGTCGTCTATAAGGAAAATCGCATTGTGCTCTTTGCATAAAGTTTTAATTTTCAATGCAATAGGTTCAATTTCTTCAACTGGAACATCTTTCATTCTGAGCTGAATCCATTTGCATCCGCCTTTTAGGGCAAGCTCTGCAGATTGCAGATAATTGTATTTGTCGTTGCTGTGCGTTATAAATTGCAACGCAAATTTGTCAATCCATTTGTTCATCATACACTCTATTTTATTGCGGCAAAGATATATGTTTTGATTTTTTTTGCAAAAGGCTGAATGGTTTTATTTGCGGGCTGAAGAGCGGTTCTTCTGTGTCGTAAAGCAAGGCAATGAATGCATTCTTTTGAAATGGTTGAAAAATAATGTCGTGAAACACAAAAAACGGCACGAGAAAATACATATAATATCAAGAACATTATTTAATTTTGTGTCGTTGTATTGAAAGATGTGCAACACTGTGATTATTTCCGTTGCGGTCTAGGCTGGCTTGCGCGGGTGTGTTTGTGAATTCAATAAGTTAAAATAAAATAAAAAATAGTGAAGATGAGTAATTTGGAAAATCTTGTGGCAGAGAAACTGCTTAAAATAAAGGCTATTAAAGTGCAGCCTCAGAATCCGTTCACATGGGCTTCGGGCTGGAAGTCTCCGATATATTGTGACAACAGAAAAACTTTGTCTTATCCAGAGATTAGGACGTTCATAAAGAATGAATTTGCTCGCCTTATACGTGAGAAGTACGGAGACGTTGATGTTGTGGCTGGTGTTGCGACAGGAGCGATAGCTCAGGGCGCGATGGTTGCGGAAGAGCTTGGCCTGCCTTTTGTTTACGTGCGTTCGTCTCCGAAGGATCACGGGTTGGAAAACCTCATAGAAGGCGATTTGAAGCCGGGTCAGAAGGTCGTGGTTATCGAGGACTTAATCTCTACGGGCGGAAGCAGTTTGAAGGCCGTAGAGGCTCTTCGTAAGGACGGCTGCGAAGTTATTGGTATGCTCGCCATTTTCACGTACGGTTTCCCTGTTGCTTCAGAGAAGTTCAGCGAGGCTGATGTGGAACTGACCACACTTTCTAACTATGGGGCGGTGCTTGAGCATCTTCTTAAAACTGAATTTATCGGAGAAGAGGAGATGGAGACGCTGAAAGAGTGGAGAAAAGACCCTGCGAACTGGTTGAAATAAATTTAGAATGTTAAGGTGACTTCTATAAGTTAGGTTGAGATGATTTTGAAGCGCATTTTGTTAAGGTTGATTATATTTGCGAGGGAATGATGTTGATGTTGTAACTGAGTGAATATTAGCAAGATAAGTGTGATAAATTCAAAAGTGTCCGAAACGGAATTTATGACTGAAAAATGAAGTCGTAATTTGTAGAAGTTGCCTTAAATGTGGAGACGCTGGAAACGGTGTCTCTGCATTCTGTTTTTTTAATGTATGCGCGGAGGCTTTGCCTTGTGATGTGTTGCATAGCGGGCCGCGCGTTTTTAAGTTTTTTTTATGACAACGTTTGAAAGCGAAATAAAGAAGGTTGAGTGTGACGACAAAGTGATTTTTGACACTTTGTCTAATCTGAATAATTTGGAGAAGATTATAGACAGGATTCCGCGGGATAAAATTAAAGACCTCGAATACGATTGCGACTCATGCAGCTTTTCAGTTGACCCGGTCGGCAAGGTAGGTTTGAGGATTGTGGACAGAGAGCCTTGCAAAACTATAAAGTTCGGGGCGGACAATGCTCCGGTTGACTTTAATCTGTGGCTTCAGGTGAAGCAGGTTGCAGAGAACGACTCTCGCATAAAGGTCACGATGAAGGCGGAACTGCCGATGATGTTGAAAATGATGGCTTCTAAACCGCTGACCGAATTTGTCAATAAACTTGCAGAGGCGCTTTCTCAGTTGCCGTACAAGTCGATTTGAGATAATCGCGCCGCCTCTGACTATGCGCGTTGGCGGATTAATATTGCGGACTGACTCAGTCTCTTATCTAATGTTTGTAAAATGAAACGTATTGCATCTTTTTTTACGGCTGTAGCCTTAGCGGGTTTGCCGGTTATGGCTCAGACGGATATGGGCAAGGTCGAGACCGACACCACAATTTCGAGAGATATTGAGGTTGTGAAGGAGTATAATCCGGTTATCAGGGAAGCCGGCAAGGTGAACACCATGCCAGAACTAAGGGACGTTGACACCAAGAAGATAAAGACAGACTACTCTATATGGACTCTTCCGACCACTCCTGTTTCTGAGGTTATTCCTACGCTTGATTATGCGGAGGCCAGCACGCCTGTGCCGCAGGATGTGCACGAGGGGTTTGTGCGTGTAGGCGGGGGAAATTACACTTCTTTCCTCGGCGAGGTGTACACTCCGTTGTATAAGGACGGAAGTTATTTGATAGATTTTTACGGCAAGCATAATTCGTCGTTTGGAGATATAGAGCTTACGAAGGATATGTATCCGTCTCTTTACAGAAATCTGGAGTCCGACGCTTTGTTCAATGACAATAAAGCTAAGGTGGCGTTCCTCAAAGGCATAAGGAACAGCGAGTTTAGCGCCTTTGTGGATTTTGGCTATAACAGGTTTAATTATTATGGATACGACTCGTTCAAGGATTCGTTAGCCAATAATGCTAAACTGAATTTGTCTGACGACTACAAGGAACAGGCTTTTACGAACTTTAACGTGAACGCGCGTTATAGGGCAAAGGATTTCGTAGGAAAGTGGAAGTATGATGTGCAGACTAATTATCAGCTGTTTCACAATAGGAACAGCCTTAGCGAGCATACGATTTACACTAATTTCCAAGGTGTTTACCGTATGGAAACCTCCATGCTGGGGCTGAATGTTGATATGTACAACATCTTTATGAGCAGGCCGGACTCTTCGGAATTTTTCAGATTCGGGGCTTCTGATAATTTGCACAGTTACACAGTGCTGAAGCTTAATCCGAAATATACTTTTGAGGGCAAGTCCGGAATGATGCAGATTGGTGTCATCGGAACATTTTGCATGGGGCAGGGAAGACCTGGTTCTGTGATGCCGGATATTTATGGACATGTTCAGGTTATCGACAAGAAATGGTATGTCTATGCCGGTGTGTCGGGCGATTTCGTGGTGAACAGTTATCGCAATGTCACCATGAACAACCGTTACGTTTCGCCGGATGTTCGTGTAGAAGACACTTATGTGCCGATAGATATTTATGCAGGAACAAAGATAAAATTCTTCAACCAGCTTGCGGTTGACCTGAATATCGGCTATAAGGTTGTGAGCAACCCTTATTTCTTCGTGAACAGGCGTACGGTGGATTCTGTCGCGGCTTCTGCTTACCACAATATTTATGACGTGGTGTATTGTGAAGACGCCGGGCTGTTTAACGCCGGGATGGGTATCAAGTACAAGTGGAGAGACAAGGCGGACTTCGCAGTGAAGATGAAGGTTAACAAGTGGTCGTTAGAGAAGGACGAGACCCCGTGGATGCAGCCTAAGTTTGAACTGTCCGCAACGTCGTCATATCTTCCGACAGACTATCTGCGATTCAATATAGCCTATCATTTGGCGACAGGCAGAGAGGCTTTGGTTCATGGAGGCAGTTTGGAAATGAACGACGTGCATGACCTTAGCATCGGGGCAAACTATAAGGTGCTAAGTTTTGCCGACATATTTTTGAATCTGAACAACATATTATGTCAGGAGTACGAAAGTTGGTACGGATACACATCGCAAGGCTTTAACATCATGGGCGGCGTTTCGATAGTGTTTTAAGGGAATATTAGCACGGTTATAGAGAAATAGGTTAGGAATTGGGAGGGTTTGAAACTCTCCCTTTTTTATTGAGACCTATTGATAAGGTTTTAGCACCTGATTATACATCGGCTGTCCGATAAAATGTGTACTTTTGCCCATGGTTATGTT
>CALGHE010000030.1 GCA_937915765.1 uncultured Bacteroidales bacterium
TAGAGCATTAGCCTTCCAAGCTGAGGGTCGCGGGTTTGAGCCCCGTCTTCCGCTCCATAAGAGAGGGTGCGTCAGAGTTGATGCACCCTCTTTTCTCGTTTTAAGTCAATTGCCATAAGTTACAGTTTTTTTATGTCCTCAAAATCATCACGACATAGATTGCCGAAGTTGCAAGTGACCCCTTAAATCTGCAAAAACACTTTTTAAGGTAGTTTTCATAAATTCATCCGCAGAATAATTTCGTGCTTGACAGTTGGCTCTACAGATAAATTAATCTTCTATCAAAAACTCTTTTTTTATGCAAAATTGTTTAGCATCTTAAATCAGTTTCTTAACTTTGCGAATCTGAACGAAAAACTCAGATAAAAAAAAAGAAACTTTTAATATTTTAACACAATATGTACAGATCAAATACGTGCGGCGAGTTGCGTCTGACCAATGCAGGGCAGACTGTCACACTTGCTGGCTGGGTTCAGAAAGCCCGCAAAATGGGCGGCATGACGTTTGTTGACCTTCGTGACCGTTATGGAGTCACACAGTTGGCGTTCAACGAGGCCGTTGATGCAGACTTGTGCGCAAAAGCCAACAAGCTTGGCCGCGAATGGGTCATTCAGGTAACCGGCACGGTTGCAGAGAGAAGCAGCAAGAACGCAAACTTGCCAACCGGCGAGATTGAGATTATCGTAAGCAACCTTGAGGTGCTTAGCGCTTCCGAGGTTCCACCTTTCACGATAGAGGACAACACAGACGGCGGCGACGACATCCGCATGCAGTACCGCTACCTCGACCTTCGCCGCCCTATGGTGCGCAAAAACCTTGAGCTTCGCCACAAAATAGCATTCGAGGTGCGCAGATACATGGACGAGCGCAATTTCCTTGAAGTGGAAACTCCGGTGCTTATCAACTCTACTCCTGAAGGGGCAAGGGACTTCATCGTGCCGTCGCGCATGAACCCTGGACAGTTTTACGCATTGCCTCAGTCACCACAGCTGTTCAAGCAGCTTCTGATGGTTTCGGGCTTCGACCGCTATTTTCAGATTGTGAAATGCTTTCGCGACGAAGACCTTCGCGCCGACCGCCAGCCTGAGTTCACTCAGATTGACTGCGAGATGACTTTCGTAGAGCAGAACGATGTAATCGAGATGTTCGAAGGTCTTGCTAAGCACCTTTTCAAATATGTGAAGAATATTGAATTTGCAGAGGCGTTTCCGCGCATGACTTGGGCAGACGCCATGAAATATTACGGAAGCGACAAGCCGGACATCCGCTTCGGCATGAAGTTCGTAGAACTGAAAGACCTCACAGAGGGCGGCAACTTTGTTGTGTTCGACTCTGCTCCTTACGTTGCCGGCATCTGCGCGGAAGGCTGCGCCTCTTTCACCCGCAAGCAGATTGACCAGCTGACAGACTTTGTCAAACGTCCGCAAATAGGAGCGAAAGGCCTTGTATGGGTTCGCTGCGAGGCTGACGGCTCTTACAAATCATCGGCAGACAAATTCTACTCGCAAGAGCAGGTTAAATCGTGGGCAGAACGCTGCAACGCGAAGGCGGGCGACCTAATCCTGATTATGGCCGGCGAAATGCGCAAGACTCAGAAGCAGCTTTGCGAATTGCGTCTTGAACTGGGCAACCAGCTCGGACTCCGCAACAAAGACGTGTTCGCTCCGCTTTGGGTTATCGACTTCCCTCTGTTTGAGTGGGACGACGAGACTCAGCGCTATTACGCTATGCACCACCCTTTCACTATGCCTAATCCGGACGACATTCCTATGCTCGACTCAAATCCTGGCGAAGTGAGAGCTTGGGCTTACGACATGGTAATCAACGGCGTTGAGGTCGGCGGCGGCTCTATACGTATTCATAACAGCGACTTGCAGAACAAAATGTTCTCGCTTCTTGGCTTCTCTGAAGAGAGCGCAATGTCGCAGTTTGGCTGGCTAATCAACGCGTTCAAGTTTGGCGCGCCACCTCACGGCGGCTTGGCGTTTGGTCTTGACCGTCTGGTTTCGCTGTTCGCCGGACTTGACAGCATACGTGACTGCATTGCATTCCCTAAGAATAATTCCGGCCGCGACGTCATGATTGACGCTCCTTCGACAATTGCGGAAGAGCAGCTCAACGAGCTTAACATCAAGATTGACTTGCAGGAAAAGAAGTAAACAACATATTTGACCTATAGGTCAATTTGCAGGCTACGACATGGCCACATCCCCGATAAACACAGG
>CALGHE010000031.1 GCA_937915765.1 uncultured Bacteroidales bacterium
ATTCACATTTGGCGGTGTGGTATTTGCAACTGTTACGCTGCAAAGCTTCTTGCATCCAAAGAAAGCCATTATTCCAATTGAAGTCACACTATTTGGAAGTGTTATGCTGGAAAGACCGCTGCACCCAAAAAAAGTCTCCGATTGAATCGTCGTCACACCGTTTGGAATCGTGATGTTTGAGAGACCTTGGCAAGAAAGAAATGCACGTCGTCCTATCTTTGTGACACTATTCGGAATGGTCACATTTGTTAGACTGGAGCAGGCTGAAAAAGCATTTGCTCCTATTGAAATCACGCTGTTCGGGATGGTAACACCAGAGAGTCCTTTGCATCCTGAAAAAGCACAATCTTCAATCTGTGTCACACTTTTCGGAATGACGTACTCTCCTTCTAACCCCTCCGGATATTTAATCAGTTTCCTTTTTGATGTGTCAAATAGCACCCCATTTTCAGAACTGTAATTCATAGTACCCCTTCCCACATTTATGCTTTTAAGCTTTTCACAACATTCAAAAGCCTCATTTCCTATCATATTAACGCTATTGGGGATGAACACATTGGTCAGACCTTTGCAACCATAAAAAGCACGCTCTCCAATTGAAGTTACACCGTTTGGGATATTCACACTGGTCAGACCTTTGCAACCATAAAAAGCACGTTCTCCAATTGAAGTCACACTGTTTGGGATATTCACATCGGTCAGCCCTTCGCATTCATAAAATGCTTTGCTCCCAATTGTTACAACACTATTGGGAATGGTCAGGCGGGTTAGTCCTTTACAGCCAGAAAAAGCACTCTCTCCAATTGAAGTCACACTACTCGGAATTGTGATGTCAGTAAGTCTGTAGCAAAGATGAAAAGCACATCGTTCTATCTCTGTAACACTATTGGGAATGGTCACATTGACAAGTCCGCTGCATAATTCAAAGGCATTCCGCCTGATGATTGTCACGCTGGAGGGAATAGTAACGCTTGTGAGGTGCACGCAACCCGCAAAGGCCTCCTCTTCTATCTTGGTGACACTGTTTGGAATTGTATAGCCACCCGGTATACCTGCAGGATACTGCATCAATGTCTTTTTTGAAATGTCAAACAGCACTCCATTTTCGGAGCAATAGCACGAATTGCCATTTGCCACATTTATACTTTTAAGGTTTGTGCAACTATAAAAAGCCAAATTTACAATTGAAGTCACACTTTTCGGGACATTCACGCACTTCAAATTGACGCTGCCAGCAAAAGCGGCCCATCCAATCTCCGTTACACGATATTTCGCCCCTTTGTATTCTATTTTTTCGGGGATATTGATTGTGTTTGAATACGCATCCTCATATTGTCCATCGTATTCCCCTTTAAACGTCACGCTTGCAGTTTTCTCTTCCTCATTGAATTTATACCAAATGGTATCACCGTCGCTGTTCACAACCCAAGTGTCAGACGCTGTAGCTCCGAAGCTTGTCAGAACAGAGCAAATAATTAAAAATACAAACCTTTTCATTTTATCTTATTTATTTTGTAAATATCAAATTCACATGATGAATGCAGAAGCCAATAATGCTTTTTATCGTATTCCGAAATCTTAGAAAGCGATATTGAGACCGGCCATGTACGTGCGGCTATGCGGGTATGCAGAATAATCTACGCCCGGAGTCAGCGGAGTTGCCGCACGCGTGTCCACATCCGGGTCGTAGCCCGAATATTTGGTCCAGCACCACAAGTTTTCCACAGACATATAAACTCTGCAAGAAGACATCTTCAACCTTTTGATTAATTCGTACGGCAACTTGTAACCTACCGTAAGGTTGCCAAATCTGAGGAAAGAGCCGTCTTCCACCGCCCACGAATGGAACACATACCTGCCAATGAACGGCGACCAGATAGACGCGCCTGCATTTATCTCTGCAAGTTTCGCCGGGTCAGTCACCACATTTCCGTCAGAATCCAAATTTGTCCACCTGCGTCCCTTCTCCATCTCGCTCGTCATGTTTCTGTACAAATATTTGTTAGAAGATGTGAACTCTATCTTGTTAGCATTGTAAACGTCATTGCCGTAAGACCAGTTGAAACTTGCCGACAAGTCCCAATCCTTATATCCCAAGAAGAAATTGAATCCGCCAATAGCCTTAGGCTTCGCCTTTCCAATCACGGCACGGTCTCCCTCTTCCGTAATCTCGCCGTCGCCATTCAGGTCCTTGAACTTAAGGAAGCCCGGTCCAAAATAAGACGAAGACGCCAAAAGCTCCGCATTGCTCGGCACGCCATCTTTCAATTCGTAAGTTTTCTTTTCAGCATCATAATCAAAATCATCTAATTCATAAAAGCCATCAGTCACAAAGCCATACATGCACCCGATTGGCTCGCCCTCCTTCAGCAAAAAGTCTGAAGATATTTCAGAGCCGGCCCATCCGGAGGAGACCAGGCTCTCTTTTATGTCGCCAAGTTTCTCCACACGGTTTCTGTTCATCGCCACGTTGGCAGAGAACTGCACATCCCAATCGTAATTCGGCCGCAGAGCATACCTCAGATTCAGCTCCACCCCTCTGTTAGAAGTCTCGCCCACATTCTGCATTATCGTCTTATATCCAGACACAACAGGAATCTCGCTCATCATCAGCAAATCCATAGTCGTATTCATGTAAAAATCCAAACCCACGAACAAATTTCTAAAGGTTAAGTCAGTCCCCACATTGCGCAGTATGGAGGTCTCCCATTTCAGGTCCGGATTATACAAGACAGACCCTGCGTGCAAAAAGGTCTGCTGCACCTCGTCAAAAAAGACGCTCGGGTCAGTTGCCTGCCCAGCCTCAAACTCCACCCGGTACAGGCCGTCTGCAATCCTGTTGTTCCCTGCAAGTCCGTAGCTCAGCCTAAATTTCAAGGAATTTCTATCGTCCAGAGAAACTCTCTTCGCAAAAGAGGCGGAAGGGAAATAACCCCACTGATTCCCTAAGGCGAACTTGTTAGAACGGTCTGCACGGAAAGCGAGCGACGCCTCCATTTCATCACCATCTTCTGTCAAATTCGCTCTGGCGAAGAAAGACAACAACCTGTCTGCCGGGCTCTCATACGTTGACACGGGCTGCGCCTTGCCCAGACTCATGCTGCTCAAAGCCTGCTCCGGACTTATGTACTGAGGAAAATACCTTGCCTCGTTATACGTAAATCCGTCACGTTCATCCACAAGTTCCTGTCCAAACAACACCGAAAAGTTATATACGCTAAAGTTAAAATCTGCAGTAAGCACATTAGCCATTCTGAACTTGCTCCTCTCGCGGTCGTTTATAGATGCAAGAGGCAAAGCGCCGTACTGACGAGCCTGCGATGTAGAAGCTCCATATGCCCTGAATGTTTTTGTATCATTACGCCACACACCAGCCTCGGTTCTGACTTTAAGACCAAGGCCTCTATATCTATGAAAAATGCCACCATCCTCATAAGTCAAAGCAGCATTAAGCAGCATCTCGTTCTTCTCCACCCTTTTGTAATCGTCTTTTGTGACAGTAAGAGGGTCATAAAGCGACGAATAGGTCTCCTCTTCGTCATCCTCGCCTCCGTTTCCGTAAGGATTCAGATCTACCGGCGAAAATATGACAGAGTGTTTTAGCCGGGAAGTAGAAGAAGAGCCGGCGGCTGCAGTCCCGGCACCCATATTCTCCCTGTTTGTGTAATTAGAATTAAGCTCAAACGAGATGTTCTCGTGCAGGTCGGACTTCAGACTAAACGCCACCCTGTGCCTTTTTGCGCCGCTGCCCAGCATTATGCCATCGCTGCTGTCGAACGTGTACCCTACTCGATAATCAGCCTTCTTTCCTCCTATTTTCAGCACCACGCTCTGCGACGTAAAGAAAGCCGTTTCGCCAAACACGCGCTCTTGCCAGTCGGCCGCCGGCACATCGCCGTATATATCCAAATCGTCCCAAAGCCCGTACTTCTGCGTGAAACGCTCTGCGTTAGAAGCGCTGTACTGAGCCAGTTCGTACTGCATCTTCACATAATCTTCGGACGACAACGTCTTAAGCTTTTTCGCCAGACGGCGCACTCCGTAACGAGACGAATAAAGCACGTTCACCTTACCGTAAGCCTTGCTGTCCGTCGTCACGACAACAACACCGTTAGCGCCTCTCGCTCCGTAAATAGCCATAGCCGAGGCATCTTTCAGAACGGATATGCTCTTTATCTCTGAAGGCGGAATATCGCTAATGGAACTAACCGGAAACCCGTCAACAATGTAAAGCGGCGAATTGTCTTGCGTTATCGACCCGCCGCCTCTGATCACCATCTTCGGCTCTGCGTCAAGAGCGCCGTCGGCTGCAGATATTTGAACACCGGCCATCTTGCCAACCAACGCCTGCGACAGAGAGAACGCTCCATTCTCCTTCAAACTCTCAGACTTAACAGTGGAATAGGCGCCAGCAAAGGCATTGCTCGTAGCGCCGTAACCTATGACAAGGACCTCCGGCATTCTAACATAACAATAGCCATTCTCTTCGTCCGCAAGCAAACTATCCTCTACCGACGGTTCAACACCCAAAGAGTCGTCCTGTGCTGCAAAAGCCGTCAGAAAGCACATGAAAAACGATATGGCGAGAAATAATTTATTCATTGATCTTATCTTTTAAAATGCAAAAATAGAAATTTGATTTTATTACGACGCCTTTATGCAAGGAAAATAACTGAAGACAGAGCATTTTTAATTACAAATTTTATTGGAAAAGAAGCAAACACTTCATAACTTTGGGGCAAAATTTGACTAATGGTTACTAAATTGTTGCGACATACGTTTTTACTGCTAATTTCAACGCTTTTTTTCACATTTGTCTGCCCAACCTATGCAAACGATGCGGAGATTGGCAAAGCGTTGCAATTAAAAATAAATGATTTCAGAAGCAAGTTCAACGCGCTGAAGATAGGCAAAGCCCGAAATTACAAAATAGACAATTTCTGCATAGACAGAAAGAAATCGGAGGTGCAGCTGTCTCTTTCCAAAAACTTCGAGTTCATCGAGTATAGAGAAGAGATAATAAGGGAGCTTCACGACTCGCTGCGCGCATGCCTGCCTGAGGATATTAAGGATTACAAATTTGCGATATACATAAACTCGCTTCCGCTTGAATATTACGTGCCGAACATCTATCGTTCGGACCTGAAAATAGACAAGGAGCGCAAACCCAACTACGGCCCTTCCGAGTCGAGCATCGTCATTAACAAGGACAAACCTTTTGTTCCGAAGAAAGGCTTGGCAAACAGCCACATAGCGCTATGGCACAGCCACGGATGGTACTTTGACCCGGTGCAAGGCACCTGGCAATGGCAAAGGCCGAAACTGTTTCAGATTACGGAAGACACATACTCCATGAGCATCGTGCTGCCGTACCTCGTGCCTATGCTCGAAAATGCGGGAGCTTACGTCTTCACTCCGAGAGAGCGAGATATGCAACGCTTTGAGGTTGTTGTTGACAATAACGACAATCTGCCGGAATCATATCTCGAAAAGAACGACTCCAAGTTCAATTGGAACGAAAGCGAAGACTCTACCGGATTCGCCAACTCAAAGTTTTTGTACACAGACTTTGACAATCCTTTCAAAACAGGGACTTACAGAACCATAAAGTCAAGGAAACACGGCGACGCTTATATCGACTGGACTCCCGAAATACCGGCAAGCGGCGATTATGCGGTATATGTCTCCTACCACACTCTGCCGGAAAGCACAACCGAGGCGCACTACACGGTGCATCACACTGGCGGAACAACTGAATTTGTAGTTGACCAGACCATGGGGGGCGGAACATGGATATACCTCGGAACATTCAACTTTGAACGTGGCTCGTCTTCTAACAAAGTCCGCCTGACCAATGCCAGCAAAGCCGGAGGGATAATCACTGCCGACGCAGTCAAGTTTGGCGGCGGAATGGGCAATATCGGAAAAACATCAGTCTCGAATGACGGCGACACAATCACGGCGGCAAGCGGCAGAGCCAGATACCTCGAAGGGGCTAAATACTGGCTGCAATGGGCCGGATACCCAGACAGCGTTTACTCTGTGTTCAAAGGCACTAACGATTACAAGGACGACTATATGTGCCGCGGACTTTGGGTCAACAACCTTCTCGGAGGTTCTGACAGGGCACCTCTACGCAAAGGCAAGAACATCCCTATCGACCTTGCTTTCGCTCTGCATACGGATGCAGGCTTCACGCTCGACAGCACAACCATAGGAACTATGGGCATATACATGACTAACGTGAATGACAGCAAATTTGCTTCGGGCTACAACAGATACGCTTCCAGAGACTTTTCTGACATAGTGCAGACTCAGCTCGTTGACGACATAAGAGCGCAATACTGCGCAGACTGGAACAGACGACGTCTGACTAACGAGTCGTACCATGAGGCAAGAACGCCGGAAGTGCCTACCCTTCTGCTTGAGTTTCTGTCGCATCAGAACTATGACGACATGAAGTTTGGACTTGACCCTAATTTCAGATTCTCCGTGGCACGCTCCATATACAAGGGCATGCTCAAATTTTTAGCATCTCAGTACGACGTCGAATACGAGGTGCAGCCACTCCCTGTAAGGAATTTCTGCGCCGAAATCATCGACTCTACAGAATCGTCAATGGTCGCGCTCAGCTG
>CALGHE010000032.1 GCA_937915765.1 uncultured Bacteroidales bacterium
TCATAATAAGAATAGCAGCCGTAAAGTTTCTTGTCTTCACCTAAAAACAGATCGTCAGGACAATCGTTATCGCGGAGCTCCCAAAGTTTCTCGCCTGTGCGAATTTTAAAGCCTTGGGCTTTGTATATGTCTTCGGTTAAGATACGACTTATTATCACCACAACATCGTCCACAACAGAGGGGAATCTCACTATTTTCAGCTCAGTGCCTTTCACAACCTCTTCCTCATCGTAAACCCACAGGCGCTCGCCTGTCTTGGTGTAGAAGAGAAGCTGACGGTCGCCTGATGTGGGTATCATTAAAACCGAATTGCCTGGGTTGTACTCAATCCTGCTGAGTGATTTCTCAGACTCTATTTCAAAAAGATATTCAGTGCCGTTCTCCATAAAGGAATATTTAAACACATTACCCTCTTCCATTTTTGAGTAATACACATCCGGAGCAAAATAAATAGCGATTGAATATCTCAGTTTCTCCTCTTCAAAGACGCCGTTATTATACAGCATGCGTGTTCCGCTCTTGCCAAGTTTACATTTGGTCAGATTGCCGTTTTCCTCAAAAAAGTCATCGTCCGGCTCAGCATTCAGCTCTTTGTCTCCTACGCAAATTTTATCCTTGTAAATTCTAACTTCCTGCCCTCTGTGTAAATAGAAGTCCTTTAAACCTTTTACCCTCTTTATCAATTTCATAATTACTGTACTTGAAATATTTCATAAAAATGTTTTTCAATCTCCCCTTTTAGCTCGTCAACAGTTTTCAGCCCAACGTTTTTCGCAGCTTCCTTCGGAATATCCATAGTTTTTATCCTGTTCTTCAGCGCTTCAAGGTCTTTCTTGCTAATCTTCCTCCTGTCAAAAATCCACTTGATCTGGCTGAGGTCGTTGACATCATCGTTCAGCAGGTCTTTCACGAACTGTTCGTTGAAAGGTTATCTGGCGGTGCTTTCCGCACGAACATTCTCGCCTCTCTTAGGTTTGACACAGACACCTTTCAGCACAACATTCACAGATTCCGACTTGCTCGGCGTCTTAAAAAACAGTTTTGCCTTGTTTCGGAATTTGCCGCTTTTGTTATTTGCATACACCACAACCACAGAGCCGGTATCACCCGGAGCGACCGGCGTCTTCGTCCAGCCTGCATTGACACATCCGCAGTATGTGCGCACATTGCTTATAACCAGGCTCTCGTCACTTTCATTCTTCACTATAAACCTGTGTTCCAAATCCTTCTCTTTTATAGAGACAGTCCCGAAATCAAACTCATACTCGGAAACACTTGCCACAGACAGTCCCTCGCCTCCAGCAGAAACATTCTGTCCGCCCAAGAACGACAGGCAAACCGCCGCAAACAGATATTTAAAAGCACTCTTCATCAATGTCCATGTTCAAAATAAAATTCAACAATAAAAAACACGCCCAGAATCATAAAAAGCAGAGCCACAATCACTTTCAGCATCTTCTCGTAATTTTTAAAGCGCGCATACAAACGGTTGAGGCGTTCCATGCCGAAAGCCACCCCCGCCACCAGCAGCAACACCGGCACAGCAGCGCCAATCGCGAACGCCAGAGGCACGGCAGCGCCCAACTCCGTTGAAAAAGAGAGCGGCACCATCATTCCGAAATACAAGATTCCGCTATACGGGCAGAAAGCGAAAGCCAGAACCACGCCAAACACAAACGGGCTCCATCGCTTCTTGCTCAGTCCGGACATACTGACGAACCGGAAGCATCTGTCTGCCAAGCCATGCACATGCACAATATCCAGCATAAGAAATCCGACCAGCAGAAACAGCGGACCCACAATCTTGCCGAAGCACTCATGAATCCATTGCCACACCTCCGCTCCTCCAGCAAAGATCCAGAAGGCAAGTCCCAGAAAAGTGTAAGACAACGACCTTCCTAATGTATATAGCAACCCTTTCAGATAGAAAGAGCCGTCTTTCTGCCCTTTGTCATAAAAAAACATGACGGCAGTCACATTCGTCGCCACCGTGCAAGGATTCACGGCAACCAGCAGCCCTAACAAAAAAGCGGCCAGCAAAGGCAAATCCCGCCCCACCTGCAATATTTCCGAAACATCAAAATTCATTTTTCCTTCTATTTTCTTTCTTCAATTTAGCCTCCAGCATTCTGAAGGACGGATTTATAGCCACCAGTTTGCCATTTTCGTCGATAAGCACTCCATAAGGGATTTTATGCACGCGGTAATACTTGGTCACCGGGCTTTCCCAATACTTGAAATCGCAAACCTGGAACCACGGCAAAGCGCTCGCCTCCACACTTTTAGCCCATTCCTCCTTATTTTTATCCAGATACACCGAGACGATTTCCAGTCCGCTGTCATGATACTTGTCATAAATACGCTTCAGGTCATTTCTCTGCGACATGCATGATCTGCACCAAGTTGCCGTAAAATCAAGATACACGAACTTTCCCTTAAAGTCCGACAACGAAACCGTCGCTCCGTTCTGCAGCGGCAGACAGAAGTCGTAGGCCTCCATATTCAGCGCCAACCTCTGGTTCAGAAGCATCTCCTCCTTTATATACTTCATATAATAAGTTTCAGATATCGAAGGGTCAAACAAGGAGACGACAGGTTCCAGTTTCTTCGAGTCGAACTTCTGCGTAAGCATCAAATAGTATATAAAGTAAGAAGCTCCGACCGATTTCGGATTCACATACACAAAATCCCTCGTGAACACAAACAGAGAATCGTTTATACGGTCGTATCTGCGTTTAAGTTCTTCCGCCCTCCTGTATTTTTTCGCCTTTTTTGCATTTACGATTTCGAGCCAGACCATATTCTTTTCGGACAGCAGCTCCCTCTCCTTCTTTTGCAAAATGTCCAGGTCGGCGTCCGCCTTGGAGCCGGTCACCACAACCTCGTCAGGCAAATGCGCGGAACTATGAACTTTGATGTCACTGTTTTCCACAAAAAGCTTCACGGAGTTTCGCCTGCCTACTCTGATTTGGCACACAACAGGGCTTTCCACCTTCCCTGTGAAGCGGAATTTCCCGTCATTGACCTTCGAGCTGTCCAGCAACACTTCATTGCCAAACACCTCATCAACGAAGACGAGATAGGCTGTTTTCGCATTTGTATAGCCCAGTTCGCCCTCAATAGTGAATCTTTCCTTGTCAGAGCAGGACAACAGCGCCAGCACGGCACACAGCACATATAAAAATTTAGCCACGTTCACGTCTTTTTTTACTTGACAATACAACAAGCCATTTCAAACGTTTGTTTGGTAAAAGTAATAAAAAAAAACAAAAAAAAACAGCCTTGCAAAAAAAATATTTCAAAATTGCCACAAAGCCAGGAGCGCGAACAAAAAAAACGGGGCAGACAAAATCCGCCCCGCATAAACTTTCAGACCGCAAGCCGAGAATCACCCTAACGCGGTCCTCACATAAAGGCAGCATCTATATTCATAGAAGCTGAGCCTAATTTTATTTAACATCACCAGTCAAAGAGATAACCTTCATGCTGTTGCTTGGGTCATTGCTGATGATAGTAACACGAGAGTTCAACTTTCCAGCCTCTTTGTCGATGATAGTGAGTCTGATATCGCCCTTCTTACCTGGCTTGATAGCCTTAGAAGGAGCTTCCACCTTGATCTTGTCATCGTTAGAAGAAGCCTTGCGGATAATCAAGTCAGACTTACCTTCGTTAGAAACGGAGAACTTCACAGTCTTTTTGCCTTTAGCCTTAACTTCGCCCACGTTCACAGTGTTGCCCACTTTAAGAACAGGAGCGTTAGCCTTAGCGTCAGGAGTCAGTTTCGCAAAGTTTTCGATAACGTTAGCGTGAACCTTGATTGGCTTTTCAATAACAGTTCCGTTTTCCACAACATTGAACTGGTTAAGAACAGCGCCCCAGTCGTTAGCATCCTTAGAGTTGAACACGATGTCGATAGTGCCCTTTTCACCCGGCTTCAAAGATTCAGGAGAAGCCTTAACTTCGATATGAGAAGGCACGTTTTTGAAAGACACCTTGATGTTTTCCTTGCCGTTGTTAACCATCATCAAGCGGTTAGACTTGTTAGTAGGGTACTCGATGTTCTTCATGTAAACGTTCTGAGACTTAACTCTCAAGCCGCCCATTTCGATAGGATATTCATCCTCAACCTTTTTAGCCTTAGGTATAACTTCACCCTTGATGCTAAGACGCTGGTCACCAGCATTTGAAGTCACTGTAATAGTCTTAGTGAACGGTCCTGGACGTCCGCTCGCATTATAAGTCACAGTCACGATACCGGTATCACCTGGAGCAACCGGAGTTTTAGTCCATTGAGGAGTTGTGCAACCGCAAGACGCGCGCACCTTGTTCAAAACCAAATCAGCCTTACCGGTGTTCTTGAAAGAGAACACGCAAGACACCTTTCCTTTTTCTTCCGGAAAAGTTCCGAAATCATGTGAAATTTCCTTAAACGAAATCTCCTGAGCCATAGATGCAGCCGCAAGAGACAAAGCCGCAAAAAATAAACCTATTTTTCTCATGACATTAATATTTGTTAAATTATTCTTTTCTTTTTATTATAAAACTTTTCAGAAAGACATTATCGCCCTCTGTCCCTCCATGTAAAAGCAAACGCAAAGTTACAATAAAACTCAAATAATCAGCCTATGAAATGTTAATATTTCTTAAAATATGGAAAAAATTTTCTTTTATGTCGCTTTCGCACTCTTTTTTCGTTCAGTTTTCTTACCTTTGAAGGTTGGAAACGCAAGGATTCACGCCAACAGACACGGCCCGTGCAATTGCCATGCGCATGGAACGGAACCTTGCCTGAAGCATGGCGCCAATTAACATAAACAAATTTATGATGAATAAAAAAATACGCAGATTAGTTCTCCTTATATGTATGTCGATTGCAGGCACAGCCTTTGCCGCAGAGCCTGAGGTGGCGTCTCCTGTCAATCCGGTCACAACGCTTAGCGGCAGTTACGCCGAAATGCGGCGCAACCACTTTCACGGAGGCCTTGACTTCAGAACCGGCGGGCAGGTGAACTGGCCCATATACTCGCTGAAAGACGGCTACATCTCTCACATATCAATTAGCTCAAGAAGTTACGGAGAAATGGCCATAATTGTGCATCCGGACGGGCACTCCACCCTATACGCGCACCTGAACTGCTTTGTGGACTCCATAGAGGCCATTGTGAGAAAACATCAGTACGAACAGCAAAAATACGAGGTGGAGCTTGACTTCGCCCCCGGAGAAATTCAGCTGAAGAAGGGGCAGCAGTTCGCATGGTCAGGAAACACAGGCTCCTCTGGAGGTCCGCACCTGCACTTTGAACTCAGAGACACAGAAAAAAACACTCAGATAAACCCGTTCATGTACAATCACATCTTCAAGTTCGAAGACCGGCGCAGGCCTGTGATATGGGGCGTGAAGCTGAACGGAATTGACGGAAAAGGCTCCGTATTAGGAAGCAAGGCAAGAAAGTTCTCCACGACTCGCAGAAACAACAAGAAGACGCTGAACAACGGACACATTTCTGTGTGGGGAGAAATAGGAATCGCAATAAAATCAAACGATTACATGACCGGAACGGGATTCACATACTCGCCTCGCATCATGAAGCTGTACATAGACTCGGCCCTTGTGTCGCAAGTGCACATCAAGGACATAAAAATCAGCGACACCCGCGCCCTGAACAGTTTCATAGACTTCGCCCAGCAACAGACCACCGGCGAGTTTTTCATGAAGTTCCACAAAGAAAAAAACAACCCGCTGACCATATACGACTCTATTGTCGGAAACGGGACGTTCAACTTCAATGAGGAGCGAGAATACAAAGTGAAATGCGAAGTGTTCGACGACTTTGGGCTGAAAGACGAAGTTTGCTTCAGTCTGTTCGGAGAAAAGCGCGACTTGCCTCCGGCTCCTGCCCCGTCGCCAGACTTGATCGACTGCAAAAAGGGCGGCTTCTTCGAAAAGGAGGATTTCCTCATGTACTTCCCGAACAACGCTCTTTACACAGACTTCGAGCCAAACTACACGAAAAGGGCAGTGCCTTCGGCTCGTTATTTCTCTGACATTCACACCATCGGGAGCAAGGAGACGCCGCTGCACACAATGTGCGACATCTCAATCAAGATAAAGAACGACACGCTTAAAGACAAGAACAAATACGTCGTGGCGACAATAAACCCTAACGGCACAGTCGGGCGGACCATTGCGGCAAATTACGTTGACGGATTTATGGTCGGGAAGACAAGGCTGCTCGGCTCCTACGCGATAGTCACAGACAACACAAAGCCGCACATAGGGGCGCTGCACACAAAAAAGCTAACCGCGAACCCTCGCATTGTGCTGAAAATATACGACGGGCTGTCCGGAATAGCAAGCTACAACGGCTACATAGACGGACAATGGGTGCTCTTTGAATACGACGCAAAAACTCAAACCGTATTCTGCAACCTGCGAGAACTGAATATCGAACGCAACAAGCAGCACGAATTCAAATTCGTGGTGAAGGACAAATGCGGCAACGAGACTGTGTTCTCTCGAAACATTTTTTACTAATATTTGTTTCTGAAATAAAGACGAAGCAACATCAAACACTTTCAAAAAACATACAAAAAAATGAACTTAAAAAAAATTGCTCTATACATAACTCTGTCGGCAATAACAATAGCCAACACATTTGCAGGAACTAACATACTCGTAGGCAAAAACAGCTCGGTTGACGGCTCCACGTTCTGCACCTATTCGGCAGACTCGTACTATCTGTACGGAGAGCTGAGCCACTACCCTGCATCCGAGTATTCAAAATACACCATGCTCGACATCTACGGCTGGGACACTCGCAAATATCAAGGCAAAATAAAGCAAGTGCCGTTCACCTACGCTGTACTGGGCAACATGAACGAGCATCAAGTGTGCATAACAGAATCTACATTCGGCGGAAGGAAGGAGCTAATAGACTCAACCGGGATAATCGACTACGGCAACCTCATCACCATAACCCTGCAACGTTCAAAAACGGCGAAAGAGGCACTGCAGACCATGACAGAGCTTGTAGAAGAGTACGGCTACTGCAGTTCGGGCGAAACATTCACAATTGCAGACCCTAACGAGATATGGATAATGGAGATGATAGGCAAAGGGCCGGACATAAAAGGAGCAGTCTGGGTGGCGGTGAAAATACCGGACGACTGCATCAGCGCTCACGCCAATCACTCCAGAATAACAACCTTCCCGCTAAACGACAGGGCCAACTGCATGTATTCTAAAGATGTAATCTCTTTTGCAAAAGAGATGGGATACTACGAAGGGAAAAACAGAGACTTCAGTTTCTCAGACGCATACGACCCAATGTCTTTCACCGCGCGCAGGTTCTGCGACTCGCGCGTGTGGAGCGTATTCCGCAAGCTAGCTCCTGACATGGACAAATACGCAGACTACATACTAGGCAAGTCCGACGAGCGCCTGCCGCTATACGTGAAGCCGGAAAAAAAGATTTCCATGCAAGAACTAAAGAACTTGATGCGCGACCATTTTGAAGACACTCCGCTGTCTATGACAAAAGACCCTGGAGCAGAGCCGTTTGACGCGGCATTCCGTTACGCTCCGCGCGAATGGAGCATCGACGGAACGACCTATTTCAACGAGAACCCCATCGCAGGCCCGCAAAACGCATTCTCTTTCGTGGCCCAGATGCGCAACTGGCTGCCTAACATGGTTGGCGGCGTGTTATGGTTCGGCGTGGACGACGCGACGTTCACCGTTTATGTGCCAATATACTGCGGCACGACCGAAATACCGGAATGCTTCAGAGCCGGCAACGGCAGCTTGCTGAAATTCTCTTGGACCTCAGCCTACTGGGTTTTCAACTGGGTATCAAATATGGCCTACGCCAAATATAACTACATGAGCGAAGATATTAAAAAGGTACAGCAAGAGCTAGAGAAGAAATTCGAAGACAACTACGAAGTAATCGAAGTTGCGGCAAAATCCCTATACACAAAATCTCCCGAATACGCAAGCAGGTTCCTAACGGAATACTCCACAAACCAGTCTCTTATTGTAATCGAGCAATGGAAAGCTTTGGGTGAGTTCCTTATGGTAAAATACACCGACGGAAACATTAAACAAGAACGCAAAGGCAAATTTATAGACAACGGCTGGGGCGTTCCGGAAAATATCCAAAGGCCTGGATATTCAGAATGGTTTTACCGCCAAATCATAAACGAAACGGGCAACAAATACAAGATGCCTGAATAAAAAAGGCAGTCTCGCAAATTACGTTCTGCAACTTTCTTGTTCTGAAAAATGCAGTAACAAGGCGAATAAGCCCTTGCCTATTTGCCACTTTTAAGGAATACAATCCTTAAAATATGCCACTTTTGAGGATTTAGTTTCGTAAAATCAGCCACTTTCAAGGAATACAATCCTTGGAATATGCCACTTTTAAGGATTTAGTTCCGCAAAATTAGCCACTTTCAAGGAATACAATCCTTAAAATATGCCACTTTTGAGGATTTAATTCCGTAAAATCTGCCACTTTTAAGGAATACAATCCTTAAAACATGCCACTTTTGGGGATTTAATTCCGTAAAATCAGCCACTTTTAAGGAATACAACACTTAAAATATGCCACTTTTGAGGATTTAGTTCCGTAAAATCAGCCACTTTTAAGGATTCAGCTCCGCAAAATTAGCCACTTTTGAGGAATACAATCCTTAAAAACGGCAAAATATTTGGAATGCAACACAAAAAAACATACCTTTGTCACACAAAATAAAAAAACAAACTTATGATAAACCGAATACTAGCAGACAACATAAAAAAACAGCTTTTCCAATCAAAAGCAATAATACTAATGGGTTGCCGCCAAATAGGCAAGACCACACTATTAGAAAAACTGTTCAAAAACGACGAAGCCACACTTTGGCTTAACGGCGACGACTTTGACGTGCGCGCGATGTTCGACAAACCATCAGCCGACAGGCTAAGAAGCCTGATAGGAAACAAAAAAGTCATCATTATAGACGAAGCGCAACGCATAACAGACATCGGCGTAAAACTAAAGCTCATAACAGACCAAATAAAAGACGTGCAGTTAATAGCAACCGGAAGTTCCTCCTTCGACCTGAGCAACGAAATAAACGAACCGTTAACAGGCCGCAAAAGAGAATTTCAGCTATACCCTTTGTCTTTTGCGGAAATGGCCGAGCACCACGGGCTGCTCACTGAAAAAAGGCTGCTGCCGCACAGGCTGATATACGGATACTACCCCGCCGTTGTCACTGCAAATGGCGACGAAAAGGTAACGCTTAAGGAACTGGCTGACAGCTATCTATACAAAGACATCCTAAGATTCGGGATAATAAAAAAGTCCGAAAAGATAACAAAACTGCTTCAAGCCCTGGCTTATCAGATAGGCTCACAAGTATCATACAGCGAACTTGCACAGCTTGTGGGCATAGACTCAAAAACAGTAGAGTCATACATAACGATTTTAGAAAAATCGTACATAATATTCCGCCTGAACTGCTTCAGCAGAAACCTCATAAACGAGCTGAAGAGCACCCGTAAAATATATTTTTACGACAACGGAATACGCAATGCCCTCATCGCCAACTTCGCGCAGCCAGAAATGCGAACCGACATGGGCGGCCTATGGGAGAACTTCATCATCAGCGAGAGGATAAAGCGCAACACATACCAGAACGTATGGGCGAACAAATACTTCTGGAGGACAAAATATCAGCAAGAGATTGACTATATTGAAGAGAGCGACGGCAAACTCTACGCGTACGAATTCAAATACAACACGAACAAAAAAGTCAATGTGCCAAAATCGTTTTCCGAAACATATCCGGACGCGACGTTTCAGATTATAACGCCAGACAACATCGAAGACTTCGTGCTGTAGTCCAAAAATCTGACTCTCAGTTCATTCACAAAAACAGACAAAAAAAATAAGGCACCCCATCAGAGCGCCTTATTTTTTTCGTCAGCAAAAATCAGAACTTATAATTAACACCAAGAGCAAACGCGAAATTTGAACGGCTGTAAGTGTCGCTACCGCCTATACCCAATCCCGCATAATCTTCAACCTTCTTAGTTCTGTCTTCATAATCAGTAAAGAAACCTGCAAGGTCAAAATTCAGGTGGTCATTAAGAGTATATCTCAAACCGAGACCAAAATTATTGTTGCTCTGATTGAAGTTCAAGTCAGTCAGATAACCGTCAGACAAGCTGTACTGAGTTCTCAAATAACTTGCGCTCACAAGGAACGACTTGCATATATTCCACTCAACAGCAGCCGCATACTCCTTAGTGCCATGGTCTATTCTGTCCTGAGCGCCATTAGACAGTTCAGCATCCTTGTCAAAATAATAACGGTAGCCAAGACACAAAGTCCAGTTATCCACAAAATTATAGTTCACGCCCAAAGCCCAAAGAGCAGGCACGTCAGAGCGAGACTTTTTTCCGTCAGGGAACATTCCGGTACCATCAACCTCAGTTTCGTTTTCCAGTTCGATCTTAGTAGCGAACTCGTAACGAGAAGCAACGTTAAGCCTCCAGAACTTAAAGTCAACACCAAGAATAGGAGCAACGCCCACCCCGGTCTGCTTGCACTCAACCTCTTTATCGCCAGCAGCCTTTGCGCTATTTTCCATCTCAGCCGCAGCACCTCTTGCCTGAGCAGCCGCGGCAGCGTATGTAGCCGACATAGTCTCGTCGCCAGCATCTTTATACTGTTTAGCCGCAGCCTCAGCCTGAGCAGCCTGTCCGTTAAGAGTTTCAGCCATCTGGCTAAAGAAAGCCGGAGCAGCGACCATCTGTCCGCCGGCTGCCTGCGGATTAATCTTTATATCACGTATATACCCCTCATATCTGTTAAGCGCATAGCTCACACGAGCGCCGGCCGAAGCCGAGAAGAAATCCGTAAACTTGTACGAAAAACCTAAAGTTGTTCCGACAATATACTGAGCCCCCTCCATGCTGCACTCTACAGAATATTTGTCTGCCGCAACCATAGACATAGCCGGGCTTTGAGCCGCAGCCGCAGAAAGTTTCAGCGGGATATTAGACACCTGAGACTCAAAAGACGGAAGACCATTGTCATAAGTAGCCTTTCCGCCACCGCCAGAGACAGCAACATTCAGAGAAAGAGCCCAGTCCTTCTTTTTATAAACCGCCTGTAAACTTGGCACAAACGGAGCAACAGCCTTGCCCTCAAACTTCTTAGGCTCTTTGCCAAAGCCCTGATAGCTACTCTCTATATTCCTTTCCTGAAACGCGGTCTGAGCAGAAAACGAGATGTAGAAGCCGTCCTCCATAAATCCCAAACCAGCCGGGTTGCTGTATGCCGCATCCGCTTCTGTCGAAGCCTCGCGCGCAAAATTACGCTGATATGCAGCATGTTGATTCGTGTTAGTGGCTATGCCTCCCGCATAACCCACCGCTGAAGCCGCCACTGCGGCAATTGTAAAAAATACTTTTTTCATTGAATTTATATTTCAAAGCCGCACGATGAAAAGACACCATGCAAACCTCTTGTAAAAAACACCGCAAAAATAGTTGTGTTTGGTCAAATAATAAAGCATTCAAAAAAAATCCTCCATTATGACCATGAAATTCAACCAAAGGGCACAAACATTGGAAGATAATGAGAAAAAAAAACTATTTCGCACACAAAATTCCCAACAAAGAAACAAACCGTCGGGATAACCAGACGAGAAGCAAGGTTCAAAGAAGAACCGCGCAAAAAACGCAAAAAAAAGTTCCAACCGCTTGTCTTTTTGCCTTTTAAATCATATATTTGTCAACAATATAGGCATCATTTATAAATTTACATCTTTCAAAAGTCAGGCTAATGCAAGTACTTTGACACGTAAACTAATGGATTTTGCCTATGATTTTAAGTTTTGTTTTCTGATATCGAAAAGAATCTAATTCAAGACAAACTCCATAAATCAGGCCGAAATGATTCTGAAGTGCATTTTTATGGAAGTTGTCTTCAAGTTCTCTCTGCAGTTTGTCTTTGCATAGCACACAAGAGAACACGGCGTCTGAAAACTGGAATTTCTGAAACCTAATATTGCGCACAAATGAAAACTACAAAAAGTGAAATAATAAGAAAAGCCGCCGGGCTTTTTGTCCACAACGGTTATCACGGAACTTCGCTTAACGACATAAGCGAGGCGGTAGGCATAAAAAAAGCCGGATTGTTCTTCCACTTCAAGAACAAAGAGGAACTGTACAAAGCAGTGCTGGAGCAGTACGTAACATCAATACCGTCGCCCAACATACTTTTCGAGGATAACATGCACTGCTCTCTGACCGAGTTCATAGAGGTCTTTTCCAACAAAAAGACATACTTTCTGAACACGATGAAAGACGTCATAGAGAAGGAGGAGATAAACTTCTCCCAAGCCATGTCCTTCCTTTTGGAAAGCGGCAGGCTGGACAGCTCTTGCCACGAAGCCATCAGAAACTTTGACAAGGAGATGCTGGAGGTTTGGAAGATAATCGTGCTGAAATCACAACAATCAGAAGAGACAACAAACAAATACCCTGCCGAACACATAGCCAACATCATATACATGGCGTACAAAGGGCATCTTATGAGCAAAGCTTTCGGCGCGGTAGAGCCGGACAAAAGCAAGGAACTACTGGAAAAGGCTTACGCTTTGTTCAAAAAATAGAGAATCTTAATGTAACAAGACACAAGAAGCAAAGTGCAACAAACCAGGACATAAACAGACCTTTCGTTGCACTTTTCTTAATTTGCTTGAAGAACACTCGCCACAAAAAACAAAGCTCCAAACAAAGAAATTTTAAATCTTCCCCTCTAAAAATTGTATATTAAGAAAAAAAAAGGCAAATTTGCAGATGTTTTTTGACGAAATTTATCATTAACAATTTAAAATATTAGTACAATGGCAAAAAGTGCATTGCAAATCGCAAGAGCTTCTTACCAGCCTAAATTGCCAAAGGCTCTTAAAGGCGGCATCGCTCTTAAAGAAGGACAAGCTACACAGTCTGTAGCTGACCAGGACGAAATCAAGAAATTGTTCCCTAACACTTACGGAATGCCGGTTGTGACATTCGAAGCTGCAGCAGAAAAAGTTTCTCTTCCAGCTATGAACGTCGGCGTTATCCTTTCTGGCGGTCAGGCTCCGGGCGGACACAACGTAATCTCTGGTATATTCGACGGGTTGAAGTCATTGAACAAAGACTGCAAACTTTACGGTTTCCTTGGCGGTCCAAGCGGTTTGGTTGACCACAAATATATCGAGTTGACAGCAGACATCATCGACGAGTACCGCAACACTGGCGGTTTCGACATCATCGGTTCTGGACGTACTAAGTTGGAAGAAACTTCTCAGTTCGATAGCGGTATCGAAATCTGCAACAAACTTGGAATCAAGGCTTTGGTTATCATCGGCGGCGACGACTCTAACACTAACGCTTGCGTTCTTTCGTTTCTGTAGAGTCTGAGACATACAATCAGACTTTTCGAAGGTTATTTCCTAAGGCTGGGGG
>CALGHE010000033.1 GCA_937915765.1 uncultured Bacteroidales bacterium
ACTGATGCCTAAGTGGCAGCCTGCGGAGAGAGGCGGCAAGCCGGTTAGGTCGAGGTTTAATTTTCCGGTTTATTTTAGGATACAAGATGTTCAGACAAATAAAAAAGAGCAGCCATAGTTTGAGAAAGGTTTGCTTTTGTGGAAAATATTAATATATTTGCACTGTTGACAATAAAAAAAACGTGGATATGAAAAGTTTTAAGACGATAAGGAATATATTTTCAGTCGCGATTCTTCTTGCTAGTGTTCTTGGCTCGAATAATTTGATGGCGGAATCAAAAGATGGCGCTTTGATTGTGGATATGAGTGATTCTGAGTCTGTGGATATGAGTGTTCCTGAGTCTGTGGATGATTCTTCTAAAGATGATCTTTACATCAATGTAGATAAAAAGGCAACATTCCCTGGTGGTGATAAGGAAGCGGCTGCGTTTATTAAGGAGAATCTCAAATATCCTGAAGATGCGGATGGTGCTCATGGCCGTGTGATAGTGAATATTATAGTGGAGGAAGATGGCTCTATTTCTGATGTAGAGATTGTTAGAGGCGTACATCCGTCGCTCGATGCAGAGGCGGTGCGCGTAGCGAAACTGATGCCTAAGTGGCAGCCTGCGGAGAGAGGCGGCAAGCCGGTTAGGTCGAGGCTTTATTTTCATTTCAAGTTTTAGAACTAAAAAAATAGCTTATGAGAAAAATATTGACAATTTTGGCTATGTGTTTCTTTGCAAGTGCAGTGGCAGCAGATTCGGCCAAGGTCAGTGCCGAAGCTGATGATTCTAAAATTTATGTGAAGACTACTCATAGTGCTGAATATGAAGGCGGTTATGACGCTTTGGCAAAATACTTCGCAGATAATGTTAAACTTTCGCAGTTTCCGCAGGCCGAGGGTGGGCGAGTGATGCTTTCTGTTGTTGTGGAGAAAGACGGTTCTGTCTCCGACGCAATTATACTGAATGGTGTTGACCAGCAGATAGACGACGAAGTGCTAAAGTTTGCAAAGACGATGCCTAAGTGGAAGCCTGCCGACCTGAATGGAGAAAAGGTGCGTTTCAGAGCCGTTTTCTCGGTAGAGATACAATAGCCGATTTAGAGTAGAGCGCAATGTCTCGTTGCTCTCAGATGCAAATAGCAACTCAAGACACACAAAAAAAAGGACGCCGCAACCGACGTCCTTTTCTTATATAATCACAAACCGTAATTAGAACCATCTTACGTAGCAGAAGTCCATGCGGTGAGGCAAGTCTTCGTGCTTAGGGAACATACGGAACGCATATTTGAACGAACCTGCTTTTGTGATACGGTCTTCAAGCTCGAAATACAGCTTAGAGCCTTCCTGCTTAACCATTTTAAATTCCTTGACAACGTCGCGGATCTTGTCCTGATTGTTAGCGTCTCTTTCTGTGCATACGAAGTCTATACCGATGCAGTTTTCGTTAATTTCCTTGGTGTCTATGCAAATCTCGAACTTGAACGGTTTGCCCACAACAAACTGGCTTGCGTCTGGAGCTGGAGCAGAAACAATCTCGATTTTGTCCCATCCGGCAGCAACCTTTTCCTTCCATGCGGCAATGCTCTTGGCCTTTGCATATCCGTCTGCAGCCACGAACTTGTGACGTTTTTGCAGTTTTGTGTAGAACTTGTCGATGTAGTCGTCCAGCATACGCTTTGTAGTGTATATAGGAGCAATCTGCGCGATAGAGTTCTTGATTGTGTCAACCCATTCAGGAGAGTAGCCCTTGCTGTTAGTAGCATAGAACATAGGGATAATTTCGTTCTCCAAAGTGTTGTATATTGTAGCAGCGTCCAGCTGGTCCTGATATCCTTGGTTTTCGTAAGTGCGCTTTTCTGTCAAAGCCCATCCTGCACCCTTGCGGTAGCCTTCGAACCACCATCCGTCAAGCACAGAGAAGTTCACAACACCGTTCATCAGAGCTTTTTCTCCAGATGTGCCTGAAGCTTCAAGCGGACGAGTAGGAGTGTTCAGCCAGATGTCAACACCAGAAATCAGCAACTTGGCAAGAGCCATGTCGTAATTTTCAAGGAAGATAATCTTGCCCTGGAACTCAGGCATGCGAGAGATTTCGATAATCCTCTTGATCAAGCCCTTTCCGCCGCCGTCTGCAGGGTGTGCCTTACCTGTAAAGAAGAACTGAACAGGACATTTAGGGTTGTTCACAATCTCTTTAAGACGTTCAAGGTCTGTGAAGAGAAGGTGAGCGCGCTTGTAAGTCGCGAAACGGCGACCGAAACCGATAGTAAGAGCGTTCGGGTTGATGCTGTCGATGATAGACATGATGCGAGCCGGGTCGCCCTGATTTCTTAGCCAGTTATTTTTGTAAGTGACGCGGATATAGTCGATAAGACGAGCCTTCATAGCCTTTCTGATGGCCCAGATTTCTTCGTCCGGCACATTGTAAATCTTTTCCCAAATCTTAGTGTTAGACTGGTCTGCGTAGAAAGACTTGTCGAATTTGCTTTCGTAAAGCTGCTTCCAAGCCTCGTCTGCCCATGTTGGCATGTGCACGCCGTTTGTAACATAGTTCACGTGAAGCTCTTCAGGGAAGTAGCCCTTCCAGATAGGAGCGAACATCTTCTTAGACACTTCGCCGTGCAGCCAGCTCACGCCGTTCACCTCCTGACAAGTGTTGCAAGCAAATGTGCTCATGCTGAACTTTTCGCCCTTGTTGCCCGGAGTCTCGCGGCCAAGGTCCATAAGATTATCCCAAGAGATGCCAAGGCGTTCAGGGAACTTGTACATGTATTTTCCGAACAGACCTTCGTCGAAATAGTCGTGACCGGCAGGCACAGGGGTGTGCACAGTGTAAAGCGAAGAAGCGCGCACCACCTCGAAAGCCTGAGTGAAGTTCAAGCCCTCTTTTTCAATAAGGTCGCACATACGCTGCAGGTTGATAAGCGCGGCGTGCCCTTCGTTACAGTGGTAAACATCCTTTTTGATGCCAAGACGGTTAAGCAGCAAGATACCGCCTATACCAAGAAGATACTCCTGTTTCAAGCGGTTTTCCCAGTCGCCGCCATAAAGCTGGTGCGTGATAGAACGGTCGAACTCGCTGTTCTTGTCCATGTCTGTGTCGAGGAGATACAGAGAGATGCGTCCTACTGCAACGCGCCATACGTTAGCGTATATGATGCGGTCGTAGAAAGGCACTTCGAGCACCAAGTTTTCGCCCTTCTCGTCCTTAACCTGATGGATAGGGAGCGTGCCGAAGTTCTGCGGCTCATAAACGGCAATCTGTTCTCCGTCCATAGAAAGAGACTGGGTGAAGTAGCCGTAGCGGTAAAGGAAACCGACAGCCGTCATGTCAACATTGCTGTCGCTGGCCTCCTTCAGATAGTCGCCGGCAAGAACCCCAAGACCTCCGGAATATATCTTCACAACGTCAGTAAGTCCGTACTCCATGCTGAAGTAAGCCACAGTAGGCTTGTCCGCCTTTGGCTTAGCCGACACATACTCGTCGAATTTCTTATATACAGAATCAATTTTTTTAATCAAAGCAGAATCTTTTTCCACCTTTTCAAGGGTCTCGATGCTGACCTTTTCAAAGAAAAGCACAGGGTTTCTTCCAGCTTCGTCCCAAGCTGTTCCGTCTATTTCCTTAAACAATTCGGTAGCCTCGTCGTTCCAAACCCACCAAAGGTTGCGTGCCAAAACTTGCAGCTTTTCAAGCTTAGCCGGCACTTTCGCCATTGTTGTTACCTCTTTCCATGCAGGGAAATTGGCGTTGTTAGTTTTAACTTTCATCTCAATCGATTTAATTTATGTTTTTTATTCTAATTCCTGATCTAATTCAAAGCCTCTGTTTTCGTCACTTTTTCAAAGCGATTTCAAAAGCCTCCAGATAATACTTCGCAAACTCGCTCCATGAAGCCTTCTTTGCAATCGCCGACGCGTTTTTCTGTGCCTGCTTGACATCTTTTGCGCTCATGCCTGCAAACCTTGCGATTTCGGTCTGGATGGAGTCTGCGACCTCTCTTGTGTTGTTGTCTGTTCTGTGGATTACCGCCACGCCGTTTGAAATCTCTTCCGGTTTTGAAGATACCCACAAGCCGAAGCCGGAAAGGTCCGTTGTGACAGTCGGCACGCTGAACGCCGCGCTCTCAAGCGGAGTGTAGCCCCAAGGCTCGTAGTAAGAGGCGAACACCGTAAGGTCAAGCCCTGGCAGAACATCATAGTACGACATGTTGAAGATGCCGTCAGTTCCGTCCAGATACGAAGGCACAAACACAACCTTCACCTTGTCCTTCTTGCCGTTTTCGAGTTGGAAGAACCTAAGCGCGTTCAGCACATTGTCTTCGTTGAAGTTGCAAAGGTCGTGAGTCACATTGTTGTTCAGAAGCTGATATTTAGCCTTAGGGTTTTCCAGCTTTTCCTGCAAGTCCTTGCGAGGTCCGGAAATCCATGCCGGCACAAGGATGAACGCAACAACCTCTCTCTTCACCTGGCTGTTCTGGCTCAGTAGCTTAAGGGCCTCGATAAACACGTCCAGCCCTTTGTTTCTGTATTCGTAACGTCCGCTGGCCCCAACAAACAGAGCGTCGTCTGAAATCTTGCTTCCGGTAAGCGTTTCCGCAACCTTCTTCAGACTTGCGCGGGCAGCTTCGCGAGCAGCAGTGTATTTAGCGCCTTTGGGCACAAAATCAGCTTCGAAGCCGTTAGGAGTGACAATGTCCGGAGCTTTTTCCAAAAGCTGCGCGCACTCTTTGGCAGTGATGTCGCTCACGGTGGTGAAGCAGTCTGCGTTGATTGCGGCGCGCTTCTCTATCGCGTGCTTAGACTTGACGCCAAGCTCTTCCGACATCTGGTCGCCGTTGTATCCGGTGAAATATTCATAAAGAAGCTTGTTGTTGAAGCAGATGGAGCGTCCTGTGGTTGTGGCGTGCGTGGTGAACAGAGTCTTCACGTTCACGCCGCGTGACTTGATGTACAGCAATCCCGACGCGGTAGTCCACTCATGGAACTGAGCGAGGCTCTTGCCGTTGTCCGCCTTGTTATACTTGACGAAGCTCTCGATGACTTTGGCTGTGGCGTACCCGAAAACGACAGACTCGTCGTAATCGCCGTAAGCGTTCATCGAGTCAACCCCGAACTTGTCCCAAAGTTCAAAAAGAAAATCGTTCTTCTCCGCAAAGAAAGGTTTGAAGTCAACTAAAATGACAGTTGGTTTGCCAGGGATGTTCCAAGTGCCGACCTTGACGTTTAGTCCGTCGTTCTCGGAAGCGTGCTTCTTCCATGCCTTCAGCGCCGTTTTACTCTCTGTGAATAGCGGATTGCCTTCATTGCCTAAATCCGGACCGATATAGATTATCTTGTTTTCGCTCTGAGCCTGCAAAGCCTTTGCCTGAGTGGACAGGACGGTGTAGATGCCGCCAACCTTGTTGCAAACTTCCCAACTCACCTCAAAAACGTAGTTATTTGTATCCATGCAGTATTAAGTATATTTTTTTTATGTTTAAAGTTAATATCTGTTTCAAAGTCACAAATATATATAAAATAAAAATGACTAACAAATATTTTAAGCGTTAAAATCTCTGTTTTGACAAAAAAAACGTGCTTTGCGTCACTTGACCGCCACGCACTCTATCTCCACAAGAGCGCCTTTGGGCAGCTGTTTCGCCGCCACGCACGACCTCGCCGGCATGTTTTCGGTGAAATGACGCGCGTAAATCTCGTTCACCTTGCCAAAGTCTGCCATCTCTGCGATGAACACCGTAGTTTTAACAACGTTGCCGAAGCCCATTCCGCCCGCCTCGAGCACACTTTTCAGATTGCGGAACACCTGTTCCGTTTGTTGCTCGATGTCTGCGCCGTTCAGTTCGCCGCTTTTCGGGTCTATCCCTATCTGTCCGGATGTGAACAGCATATTGCCTATTTTAACAGCTTGGCTGTACGGACCAATTGCCGCCGGCGCGTTTTCTGTAGAAATGATACTCTTTTCCATAATGATAATGATATTGTTTATGGCTTTCTCTGCGAAAAGGGCTTTCCGAAGAATTGCCTTGCGCAAGGTCGGTTTGCCGGTTCTGAACCCGGTCGTTCAGAGCGCGCCTGCCTTGCACGGAGGGGGCTTCGTTTGAAAATCAGACGGAGGCGGATAAGCCAAAACCTTGTCGGACCAGTTTGCAGATGCAGCCTTGTGAATAATGAGACAGGGATGCGAACCGCTGCCCAGCAACAAAAATAGCAAATATATTTCAGGCAGCTCCTACGGATTACGACTTTTTATTGCTCTTGTTATAAATTTCATTTCGTATGCTGCTGAATTTCCTCGCGATATAATCAACCTAAGCAAAATGCGCATCGAAATTATCTCGGCCTAATTCATAATGTTGCCTTTAAATATTAAATATAGGAGAGTGAAGATGTCAAAGATGTTTGAGGCTTCATTTCATGTTTCTGAGCCGAAAAGGAGTGCTGAACTTAAAAAAAGTGAGTTGCAGCAGTGAAAAAGAAGCGAAATAGTTGAATTTTGTAAAATGTAAAATGCAGATATTAAGGAGATTGCGAAAAAACTTATAGAGAAAGAGCAAAAAAAAGTGCTATATATGATGCAAATTTGAAAAAAATGTATTTACTTTGCTTTGTGCTTTTGAAAAAGGGCATGGTTGACGCAGAGGCGTGAAACCCATTTACTAACTAAAACAATTAACAATTTTATTAATTTAATTTATTTTATCTATTATGAAGAAAGTATTTAATTTATCAGTTATTTTGGCTGTGCTTGCATCAGCTTTGACTTTCACTTCTTGTAGTGATGACGATGATGATGCTCCTCAGATTCTGATTGATGTTCAGACAGTTGCTTCAACTGCGGTTATTAACATCACTTGTGACGAAGATTTGACTTCTGTTGCATTGTGGAAGGGTGGTAGCAAGGTGAAAGACCTTAATTTGAAAGAAGGTGTTGAAAAAGGAGAAAACAAAACAGTTTTCACTCTTGTAGATTTGGAAGATGGTGACTATAAAGTAAAAGTAGCTTGCGAAGGTAACGGAGAAGGGGAAGAAGTTTTCACTATCGGTGAAGGTGGTGCTGCTGCTGAATCATTCCAGTTGACAGTTGGTGGTTCTAACTCTTCTGAAGGTTCTTATATCTCTATTAAGAACAAGGCTGTTTACAAGACAACAGAAGCTAACGCTAACGCTGCTGCTATCGAAATCATCTTCGACGGTACAACTTTCAAGTCAGCTGCTGAATCTACTAACTCTGCCTTTGAAGCAAAAGCTAGCGCTACAGTTTCTGGCGACGCTGCAAACGGATGGTCTTTCGAAACTTCTACAGGTTACAAGGGAACTATCAAGTTCGCTGGAGAAGACAAAGACGGTAAGGGAACTTACGACATCGACGTTACTCGTTCTGCAAAATAATTGATAGAATATAATCTTTCAATTTATAAGCCCCTCGCACTGAGGGGCTTTTTTGTTTTTGTCGCTTTCTTAAATATTGCTAATTGTAAAATGTAATTTTCTTTGCTCTTGCTCTTGTGTGTCAATTGCATTTGTTGTATTTTTGTGCTGTGTAATTTATTAGTTTACGTTTTCTTATTAAGCATGACAAAGTACGTTAATTTAAAGACCGACTGGGCCTTCAAGAAGCTGATGGGCCAGGAGCCTCAGATGCGTTCGTTCCTGAACAGCCTTCTGAGCGAGGAGTACGGCGAGATCAGGAGCCTCACGT
>CALGHE010000034.1 GCA_937915765.1 uncultured Bacteroidales bacterium
TTGAGCAAATAATAACATACTTTTGAGCAAATAATAACATACTTTTGAGCAAATAATAACATACTTTTGAGCAAATAATAACATACTTTTGAGCAAATAATAACATACTTTTGAGCAAATAATAACATACTTTTGAGCAAATAATAACATACTTTTGAGCAAATATTATTTTTTTTCACTATTTTTGCATCGACTAAAAAAAGAAAAACATATGCTTAAAAGAAAACAATATAAAGAACTGTCTGACAGAATATTAGAACCAAGAGATAAAATACAAGTAATCTCAGGGCCTAGGCAAGTCGGAAAATCGACAATGGTAAAGCAAGTTCTTGCTGAAACCACAATTCCGCACTTGTCTGTTTCAGCAGACGGAATAGACAAAGAAAACACTCGATGGATAGGTGAAATATGGGAATCCGCACGAGCAAAAATGCAGATAAACAAACTTAGAGAATATTTGCTCGTAATTGACGAAGTGCACAAAATAAACAACTGGAGCGAAGAAGTAAAGAAACAATGGGACGCAGACACCAGAAACGACATAAATCTCAAAGTTGTTCTGCTTGGCTCTTCTCGGCTATTGCTCAAAGACGGACTAACCGAATCCCTCACGGGCAGATACGAACTCATAAGGATGCCACATTGGAGCTACAACGAGATGCAAAAAGCCTTCGGTCTTTCCGTGGAGCAATACATTTATTACGGAGGATACCCGGGAGGCTCTAAACTCATCAGCAACGAAGTCAGATGGCGCAGATACATAAAAGACAGCATCATAGCTCCTGCAATAGCGAAGGACATCTTGATGACTAAAGTCATATACAAACCCGAATTAATGAAGCAATTGTTCGAGCTTGGATGCACCTACTCCAGCGAGGAGATCTCCTTAACAAAGATTCTTGGACAATTGCAAGACGCCGGAAATGTGACAACTCTGGCAAACTATTTGACAACGTTGGCTGAGTCTCAACTGCTTTGCGGACTGCAAAAATACGCATACGACAATGCAAGAAAGTACAATTCAGTTCCGAAGATAATGACGTACAACACGGCCCTACTCAGCGCTTTATCAGGCGTAACATTCGAAAAGGCCTACACCACTCCCAAAGTTTGGGGAAGATGGGCAGAAAGCGCTGTTGGAGCGCATATATTGAATTCTGCGGACGAGTACGACTATAAAATTTATTACTGGAGAGACAAGAATGATGAAGTTGACTTCATTATTGAACATTACGGACAATGCGCCGCCATCGAAGTCAAAAGCGGCCGCAGAACAATGAACGAAGGCCTGTCTGTGTTCAAGAACAAGTTCCAGCCAAAGCTATCGCTCATAGTTGGTTCCGGAGGCATGCCTTTCGATGAATTCTTGAACTGCGACCTTGGCGCATTATTCTAAACAAGCAGGGCTTTTTCTGAATTCAAGAAAGCCCCGCTTATTTTATCTTGAATGTCTCCAATTTTCTAACATTTATTATATATTTGCAGAAAATAAATAGAAAATCGATGATATCTAACACTTAATACGTAAACACATGAAACTAGCAGAAGCACTACAAGAAAGAGCCGACTTGAATAAAAAAATCGAGCAGCTAAAAAGCAGACTGGAAGCCAACGCCACTGTTCAGGAGGGAGAAAAGCCCGCTGAAGACCCAAACGAGCTCCTTAAAGAGCTAAACAGCAGCATTGCAAGGCTAGAATTTCTAATAGCCAAAATCAATATGGTCAACTGCCACACTTCCACAAACGGAAAGACTCTGACGGAACTGCTAGCCGAAAAGGATTGCCTCTCTTTGAATATTAACACACTGCAAAATCTGAGAAATTCAGCAAGCAGACTTGCTCAAAGAGCTACCCGGTCTGAAATCAAGATACTTAGCGCAATTGACGTGAAAAACCTTCAGTCCGAAATTGACAAACTGTCTAAAAGACTTAGAATCGTGGACAACTGCATACAAGAAGCCAATTGGAGCACAACTATAGACATCTGAAAAATCACATGCAATCGGCTCGTTGGGCGAATGTCATCTCTGTGACTGAGAATGAGTTCACAAAACAGGTATTGGAGCAAAGAGGTGCTCGGTTTTCACTGTAATCCTCAGCACAATTCACAAATGCACTTCTTACATTTCACGTATCATCACCAGACATTGACAACGGCCGCATTGCATTTTTTCATTTTTTTTAGCCCTCCTTTAAACCTCTTCTGCAATTATTTGTCTATATCTATAGTAATTTAATAAATTAAACACGTATATGAAGAAAGTTTTTATTTTGGCGGCATTCGCTTGCTGCTCTTTGCTTATGAGCTCTTGTTGCAACTGCGAAAAGCAGTCTTGTCCTAACAATGCAGACAAGCCTGCAACAGAAGCATGTGCTTATGAAGGTGAAAAAGACGGTTGCCCTGACAAAAACAGACACCGCGGACATCACCACGGGCGCCACGAAAAAGGCAAATTCGAAGAATTTCCTTGCGACCGCTTCGATAACATGAGCGACGAAGAACGCGAAAACTGCAAGAAATGGTGCAAATTCGACAGCCTTTCGACAGAAGAACAGAAAGATCTTATCAGCAAACGTAAAGCTTGCATCGACAAGCACGAAGCTGAAATGAAGGCTAAAAGGGAAGAATTTGAACAGAAATGGGCCAACTTCGACAATCTTTCAATCGAAGAACAAAAAGCCCTTCTGGATCAAAAGTGCCGCATGAATTGTCCTAACAAACCTTTTGGACACAAAAAATTCATGAGAGGCAAACATCATCAGGACCACAAAAGAAAAACTGAATGTCCAAACAAAAACTAACTAAAAAAGAGGAGGTTGCCTTAACAGGCAACCTCTTCTCGCTTTGACTCTGCAAAAATGCAAACAACAGAGCCAAAACCGTCTGACAACAGTCAGACATCCCTTTTAGAGTAATATTAAAAAATATAACTTCACGGGCTAAGGCTTGCCACAAAGATACAACATTAATCCCGTTTTTCAATCACATTTGCAAAAAAAGTTGCGTTTCACAACATTTTTTTTCTTTTTTCCTAAAAAACTTATCTCACAACCCCATAAAGATCAAATTCCTCCGCTCCGGTAATCTCAACATCATAAAAACGACCTATCTCCAAAGCCAAACTTTTTTCCACAAGAACCTCCGGGTCAACCTCAGGCGAGTCAAACTCTGTTCTTCCAATGAAATAGTCTGCCTCCTCTCTATCAATCACAACCTTCAGCACTTGCCCTATCTTACTCCTGTTCACCTCTAACGACACCTCTTGCTGCACTGCCATCAGTTTGTCCACCCTGCTCTGCTTCACATCTTCCGGAATATCATCCTCATAATTGTCACCCGAAAACGTACCTTCCTCTTCCGAATAAGGGAAAGCGCCCATACGCTCGAACTTCGCCTCCCTGACAAAATCCATAAGCTGTTCAAAATCCTCCTCCGTCTCTCCCGGATGCCCTACCAGCAAAGTTGTTCTCAAATGTATGCCCGGCACCTCCTCTCGCAACCTGGAAATCAGCTCCAGCGTCTCTTGCTTTGTCACATGCCTGCGCATTTTCTGCAACATATTATCGCTGATATGCTGCAATGCGATGTCCAAGTATTTGCAAACATTCTCACGCTCACGCATAACTTTCAGCACCTCAAAAGGAAACTTTGCAGGATAAGCATAATGCAACCTCAGCCACTCAACTCCCTCTATATCAGCAAGTCTATCAACCAATTCAGCCAACTTAAACGATTTATACAAATCCATTCCGTAATAGGACAAGTCTTGTGCTATAAGCTGAAATTCCTTGACGCCTTGAGACACAAGCCAACGCACCTCATCCTCAATCTCCTCCATAGGCCTTGACTTATGTTTCCCTGTTATGATAGGAATCGCACAGTAAGCACAATGTCTGTTACACCCTTCTGAAATCTTCAGATACGCATAATGCGAAGGTGTCGTTATAGTTCTCTCAAACGCAATAGACTCGTCATAAACATGCCCCAAGTCATTTATAATACCTTTCCAATCAAACTTTCCGTAAAATTTGTCAACCTCAGGAATTTCGTCCGGCAAAACATCCAAATAACGCCCTGAGAGACACCCCATCACAAACAACCTTTTAATTTTACGTTTTCGCCTCAATTCGCCAAACTGTAAAATAGTGTTTATTGACTCCTCTTTCGCATCACCGATAAAGCCGCAGGTATTTATTATAACGATTTCACCGTTTGGCTTCTCCGGGTCATGTGTAACTTTGTACCCCTTGGCTTCCAATTGACGGCTAAGCATCTCTGAATCAACAAGATTCTTCGAGCATCCAAGATTTATTATATCTATCGAATTTTCTTTCATTTCAGAACACAAATAAAAACACTCACTCCGAATTGCTTCAACACACTACAAAAAAAAGAGACGCAAGTACGACAAGCGCCTCTATTCCAAAACCTCAACTCACAAAGAGAAAAAGTATATAAAATCACTTAAACAAAGAATCCACGAACTCTCTTTTGCGGAAAACCTGCAAATGGTCTATACCTTCGCCAACACCAATATACTTAACCGGAATCTTGAACTGGTCAGAGATGCCGATTACCACACCGCCCTTTGCCGTTCCGTCCAACTTAGTGATAGCAAGAGCCGAAACCTCCGTAGCCTTTGTAAACTGACGAGCCTGTTCAAAAGCATTCTGCCCCGTAGAGCCGTCGAGAACAAGAAGAACTTCGTGCGGAGCATTAGGAACAATTTTAGCCATAACCTGCTTAATCTTGGTCAATTCATTCATCAAATTAACCTTGTTATGCAGACGACCCGCAGTGTCTATAATTACAACGTCCGCGCCGTTAGCCTTTGCTGACGACAACGTATCGAACGCAACAGAAGCAGGGTCCGCCCCCATTTTCTGCTTTATAACCTGACAGCCAACACGTTCGCCCCAAACAACAAGCTGCTCCACTGCCGCCGCCCTGAATGTATCTGCCGCGCCCAAGAACACCTTTTTGCCTGCCTTTGAAAACTGATAAGCGAGTTTGCCTATGGTCGTGGTTTTTCCAACGCCATTCACGCCTACAACCATTATGACATAAGGGTCCGACATTTCAGGCAAAGAAAAAGACTCCCCGTCCTGCGTGTTATTTTCCTCCAAAAGAGCTGCAACCTCATCTTTCAGAATACCGTTAAGCTCATCTGTGCCAACATACTTATCCCTGGCCACACGCTTCTCTATTCTCTCAATAATCTTCAGAGTTGTCTCCACACCAACATCGGACGTTACAAGAACCTCCTCCAGATTATCAAGAACCTCGTCGTCCACCTTCGACTTTCCGGCAACAGCACGAGCTATTTTAGAAAAGACGCTCTCTTTGGTTTTTTCAAGACCCTTGTCTAAGGTCTCTTTCTTCTCTTTTGAAAAAAAATCAAACAAGCCCATAAACTTACAGATTTATGAAGAATAGCACAAAATAAATCATGCGATTCCACAAATTTACAACTGTTTAAATCAACTGCAAATATACATTTTTTTTTGAAAAAAAACTAACGAAAAACAAGTTCTGTAAAATATCACGCAAAAGAACAATCCTCACCCGACAAAACGCAAACGAATTAAGGGCTATCTATTAAGGCAACTTGAAATAATCTACAGAAAAAAGAGGCTTGCCCACAACGAGCAAGCCCCACCTATGTTTGTCCTCACTGCCAATTACTTAGCCAAGTGATTTTTAACCTCTTCGTTAAGAACGATAGCTTCGTCAAACATATAAGCTCCAGTCTTTGGAGACTTAACCATCTTGATTACTTTTGCATAACCACGACCCTCACCTCTTTGAAGTGTTGCGACTGCTTTCTTTGCCATAATTCAAAATTATTTAATTTCTTTGTGAACTGTTACCCTTTTCAATATTGGGTTGTATTTTTTAAGCTCCAAACGATCTGGAGTGTTTTTTCTATTCTTAGTAGTGATATAGCGAGATGTTCCTGGCATACCGCTATCCTTGTGCTCAGTACATTCAAGAATAACCTGCACTCTACTTTCTTTACTTTTCTTTGCCATTTTCTTATTGCTCTAATAAATTATAGATTACCTTTCTTTGCCGCATCAACCAAAGCTGCGTTAATACCCTTCTTGTTGATTGTACGAAGACCCTTAGCCGAAACTTTCAAGCTGATCCAACAATCCTGCTCTGGCCAATAGAATTTCTTTGTGAACAAGTTAACGTCAAACAATCTCTTTGTTCTTCTCTTAGAGTGTGAGACGTTATTACCATTCATCGCCTTTTTCCCGGTAATTTGACAAATTTTAGACATTTCTTTAATTTCTTAATGATTAATTCTTATCAACGAACGCCTAATCTTTTCTGACTCTGCACGGCAAACCGAGCAGAGAGCGTAACTTATCAGAGTTTTTAAGAAAGCAATCGTTTTCTTTTTCAACATTGTTTACGCACTGCATCATATCGCGTCCACAATATCGGGGGCAAAGGTAACACTTTTTTATTTATCTGCAATACTTTTCAACATAAAAATAGCCATTTCTGTTGATTTTTCTATAATTTCTGCCCGCGTCCCTCCAAAGTGAAAACATTCGCACTGCACTTCTGTTCCGTTAGCCGCAGCTATCCAGACTGTGCCTACCGGCTTCTCCGCCGTTCCTCCCCCGGGTCCTGCTACTCCCGACGTGGCCACTGCCAAATCAGTCCCCATCAGCCGTCGCACGCCTTCCGCCATCTGCTCAACCACTTCCCGGCTTACCGCTCCGTGCTTCATAATGGTCTCCATACTGACACCAAGCACACCTGACTTCACTTCGTTTGCGTATGCCACAACACTACCCTTATAATATGACGAGCTGCCAGGCACTGATGTTATTTCATGTGCTATGTTGCCACCCGTGCAGCTCTCTGCCGTTGACACACTCTTCCCTATGTTTAACAGAAGCCGGCCCAGCTCCATCGCCTGCGCAACCGACCCTCTTTCCTTATCCTCCATACTTATATTTATAAAAACTGACGGAGACTATCGCATCTCTTCGCCCGCAAATTTAAACAATTCAGCCCTTATCCTGACTATTTAAATGTAAAAAAAAGTTACATCATATCATACTTATTCTAATTTCCGAATGTAAAAAAACGCAAATTTATGTAAAAAAACGTAAAAAAAAACATCTTCAAAAAAAACTTTTACTAAATTTGCGATTCGTTCAAAAGGTTTTCGCGAACCTTACATTTTGGTTTTGACGTTAATAATGAGTAACAAATATAAAATAGTATTAACTTTTTTTCTGTGCAGTTTGTTTTACTTAGCGCCTGCTCAGAAAAACATGATATTCAGATTCAAGGGGGAAGCAAAGGCCGGAATGGACTACAAGGCCGACTGCTACCAAGCCGGCACTGAAATAGCGCTGGAGTTGCCTTTGTTCGGCGACAAGAACTGGGATTATGTTTACAATTTCCCGTCGGCAGGATTCGCCATCGGAGGCTTTTACACACTAGAAAGCGAGGTTAAGCCAGACATTGCTGTGTACACGTACCCCTACTTCAATTATCCGATAATCCATACTCCGAGGCTAGCTCTGAACTTAAAAACTGGGGCCGGGCTCGGGTTCTATCCGCAAAGTGTTGACTACATGGCATTTGACGAAAACCCTGACGGCTCAGGCGAAGTAAAGAGCTTTGGGAAAGTGTGCAGATTCACTCCAATGCTCTCTTTCGGGCTGAACATGGACATCAACCTCAGCAAAAGATACGGCAATCCATGGGCTCAATGGGCGATATCATTCGGCGGCGAAGTGCTTGTGTTTCACAATGCGCAGATTTGCAGACGCAGCAGCAACAGAGTGCTGGCTTCGGGAATGTTGGGCGTGAAATACACGCCGAACGTAAACCCTCTCCCTATAAAAAACAAGCCTAAAAAAGTGAAGAAGGTGATGGCTCTTGAAGTTGGCGGAATGGCAGGCTTCAACCAGCTTTCCGTGTGTGACAAGAACAACTACTATCTGAACGCATCCATAAACGGCGGGCTGTACTATCCTTTCACCAACGCCTACCGCTTAGGGTTAGGCGCCGACGCTTTTTTCAACGACGCGTATGACGGAACGCAAAGAAAGATAAACAAACAGTACAACCATATAACTAAAGATTTGTTTGAATACAGGCTGAAAGCCGGCGTTTTCCTCGCAAACGACTTTACTGTTGAAAACTTCGTGGCTGGGCTGCATGTCGGTCTGTACGTGTACAACCCTGTGAAGCTGCCAGACGATGTGGAAGACAAATACTACGAAAACATAATGTACGCAAAACTTGTGACTAAATACAGAATCACAAAAAGATTCTATGTGACAGCTCAGATAAGGAGCCATCTTACACAAGTTGAGTGTGCTGAAATTGGTTTTGGATGGGCTATGCCTGACTTCGGGTCGCGAGTGAAAAATCCGTTCGCAAGACTCTCTTTCAAAGGCGACGACCACAACGAACTGAAAATAGACTGATGTTAAAATTTGTTAATTAATCGAAGATTACGGCTCTTTGCATTATCTTCGCAATGTAAATAGGTAAAAAAATGAAAAACGTAAGTTACGCTTTGGGGCTTAGTATGGCTCACAACTTTTTGAGTTCTGGTATAAAAAACTTGGACATTGAACGCTTTGCAAAAGCGTTGCAGGATGTTTACAACGGCGTTAAACCTGAATTTGACGACCAGCAGGCCAGAATGTATGTAAACCAATATTTCGCTGAACTTCAGGAAAAAGCGGGCGAAGAGAACAAAAAAGAAGGTGCCGCCTTTCTTGCTGAAAATGCAAAGAACGAAAAGGTTATAACTACAAAAAGCGGACTTCAGTATGAAATAGTAGTCGAAGGCAAAGGTGAAAAACCGTCTGCCACAAGCACTGTTAGATGCCACTACGAAGGCAGACTTATCAACGGCACTGTATTTGACAGTTCTTACAGAAGAAATCAGCCCGCAGACTTCCCTGTAAATCAGGTAATTGCAGGATGGACAGAGGCTCTTCAGCTTATGCCGGTCGGTTCTAAATGGAGACTGTTCATTCCGTCTGACCTTGCGTACGGCGAACATGGAGCCGGTGAGGCCATCGCTCCAAACTCAACTCTTATATTCGACGTCGAATTGCTTGAGATTGTTAAATAAAGTAATAACTTGCAAATCTTGCCTTGTATGTTAAGGCGTTTTGCATCACAAATAGATTATTATGAAGAAATTTTCATTGGCCATAGCGCTTATTCTGGCTGCAAGCATTTCTGCAAGCGCTGCAAAGAAAAGCAAGAAAGACAAAAAAGACAGTAAGGTGGAACTTTCTACCGCTTTGGACTCTGCCAGCTACGCATTGGGAATGCAAGTCGGTGGCAGTCTGAGCCAGCAACTTACACAAGTGCCTGGCGGGCCGATAAATAACTCGCTGTTCGTGGAAGCTTTGAGAGCCGCTCTTGACAAAGACACTGCAAACTACGCCATCAGCGAAAAGGATATCAACAGCGTTGTTCAGAATTTCATGAAAAAGGAGGAAGAAAAACGCACTGCCAAAACTTTGGCGGAAAACAAAATTTTCTTAGAAAAAAACAAACAGAAGCCGGGCGTGCAGGTTACAGCTTCTGGCCTTCAGTACGAAGTCATAAAACAAGGAAACGGAGCTAAACCAAAAGCTACAGATAAAGTTAAGGTGCACTACCACGGAACTTTGACCGACGGCACTGTATTCGACAGCTCTTTGGACAAGCAACCAATTGAATTTGAGCTGAACAAAGTCATCCCCGGCTGGACCGAAGGTCTGCAACTTATGAACGTAGGTTCTAAGTTCAGATTCTACATCCCTTCTGAACTTGGATACGGTCCTCGCTCCATGGGCGTGATAAAGCCGCACTCTATATTAATATTTGACGTGGAACTACTTGATGTAGGGACTCCAAAGCAGGTTCAGCAGGGATTCCCTTTCAAACCATACCAAAGAGAACAATAAAAAAGATATTTAATAAAAGATAATATAAAATGAAAGCTATTAAATTATTAGTGTCATCATTGATTGCCGGCTGTGCTCTAATGTCTTGCGGCACAGAAGTTGGCAAAGTTGGTAAAATCAGAAACCAGAGAGATTCTGTAAGTTACGCTTTGGGCTTAAGCGCAGGCTTTAATTACAAACAAAGCATTAACCAATTCCCTGGAAATGTGGAACTTTCTCCAGAAACTCTGTTTAATGGCATTGCCGACGGCTTCAAGGGCTCTACTAAAATAAATAAAGATGAAGCTAAAAGCATGTTGGAAAATTATTTTGTAGGCGTTCAGGCTAAAGCGATGGCGATGGCCAAGGATTCCACAGGAGCTCTAAATGCTGATACTGTAAAAATCAAGGCTACAAACAATGGTTTGAAGAATATTGCAGACTCTTTGAGCTACGCTATTGGAGCCAACACAGGCTTGAGCTACGTCGAAAGCCTCAAAAATTTCCCAGGTAACATAACTCCGGACAATGACATGATACTTGCAGGATTCCGTGACGCAATGATTGGCGACTCCGCAAGCGCAAAACTCACTACTGAAGAAGTTGGCAAAGTTCTTAACACTTACTTCGAAGACGCTCAAAAAGTGGAGGCTTTGAAAGCTGCAGAGAAAGCTGAAGCTGCAAGAAAAGAAAATGCTAAATGGCTTGAAGAAAACAAAAAATCAGACAGCGAAATTAAGGAAACGCCAAGCGGTCTTCAGTATAAAATCATAACTGCCGGCACGGGCGAGCTTCCTAAGGCAGAAAGCACGGTTAAAGTCCACTACACAGGAAAGCTCACAAACGGCAAGGTATTCGACTCGTCTATCAACAGAGGCGAGCCTGCAACTTTCCCTGTTGGTGCAGTTATCAGAGGTTGGACTGAAGCTTTGCAAATGATGCCGGTTGGTTCGAAATGGGAACTGTACATCCCGTCTGACTTGGCTTATGGAGCAAGAGATATGGGAGACATTCCTGCAAACTCTATCCTTATATTCGAAGTTGAACTTCTCGAAATTGTAAAATAATAGCATATAATAAATATGCAAAGCCCCAAGGTCATTAAAAAGTCCTTGGGGTCTTTTTTTTGCTGCCCTAAACGCAATCCAGACCACAAACACTCGCCATTTTGCACAGCTTCACACAATCGCAAAGCACACACAAAACACATGTCTTTTACTCTATTTTTCCGAAATGATGTTATAAAACATAACTTTCAGAGGGAGTTTTCATTTTTTTTATAAAAAAAGGCTAAAAAAACTTTATAGATTCTCAAAAAATCATATATTTGCAATAGACTTTGTGAAGAAAATCAGCTGAACGCAGCTAAAATTGAATCACAATAGCTGTTTAAAAGGAATTTTAGTAATTAATACCATAATAAAACAACGGATAATATGTCGGAAATATTTGGTGAAATCATTCAGGTTATCGGACCTGTGGTTGACGTTAGTTTCCCCGAAAAAGGGGGTAGTCTGCCCCAGATTCATGACGCGCTTGAAATTGAACGTCCAGAGCTGGGCAATCTGATAATAGAATGCCAGCAGCACATCGGAGAGAACTCAATCAGAACGATTGCGATGGACTCCACAGACGGGTTGAGAAGAGGTATGAAAGTGCGTCCTTTGGGCACTGCAATTTCTGTCCCTGTGGGCAGTCAGATTAAAGGTAGAATGTTGAATGTGGTCGGCGCGCCTATTGACGGTATGTCTCAGTTTGACAAAGCAGGTGCCGCACCTATCCACAGAGAGCCTCCTAAATTTGAAGACCTCTCCACTACAAAAGAGATTCTTTACACAGGTATCAAGGTCATCGACTTGCTCGTGCCTTACCAGAAAGGTGGTAAGATTGGTCTGTTCGGTGGTGCCGGTGTGGGTAAGACGGTGCTCATCATGGAGCTTATTAACAACATTGCCAAAGGATACAATGGTTATTCTGTGTTCGCAGGTGTAGGGGAACGTACACGTGAAGGTAACGACCTTCTGCGAGAAATGATTGAGTCCGGCATTGTTCGTTACGGCGAAGAGTTCAAGAAATCGATGGAAGCCGGAGATTGGGATTTGAGCAAGATTGACTACGATGAGCTTGCAAAGTCTCAGGCTACGCTTGTTTACGGTCAGATGAACGAACCGCCGGGAGCACGTTCTTCTGTGGCTCTTTCTGGTTTGACTGTCGCAGAGTCTTTCCGTGACTCAGGACAGGGCGGACGAGACATTCTTTTCTTCATTGACAATATATTCCGTTACACTCAGGCAGGTTCTGAGGTGTCTGCCCTTTTGGGACGTATGCCTTCGGCAGTGGGTTATCAGCCTACACTAGCTTCCGAAATGGGTGCAATGCAGGAACGTATCACATCAACAAAGAACGGATCTATCACGTCTGTACAGGCTGTTTACGTGCCTGCCGATGACTTGACAGACCCCGCGCCGGCAACCACTTTCTCGCACTTGGACGCAACTACCGTGTTGAGCCGTAAGATTGCAGAGTTGGGTATTTATCCAGCTGTGGACCCGCTAGATTCTACTTCTCGTATTCTTGACCCGAACATCATCGGTAACGAACACTACGAAACAGCTCAGGCTGTGAAGCAGATTCTTCAGAAGTACAAAGAGTTGCAGGATATTATCGCAATTCTAGGTATGGAAGAGTTGTCTGAAGCCGACAAACTTACGGTGAACAGAGCTCGTCGTGTGCAGAGATTCTTGTCTCAGCCTTTCCACGTAGCGTCTCAGTTTACAGGTTTGGAAGGTGTGATGGTTCCTATCGAAGAAACAATCAGAGGATTCAACATGATTATCAACGGAGAGGTTGACGACCTTCCTGAACAGGCGTTCTTGAATGTCGGAACTATCGACGACGCTATTGCGAAAGGTAAACAGTTGCTTTCTCAGGCTAAATAAGGTGTCATTATGAAGTTAGAGATCATTTCACCGGATAAAACGATTTTCACCGGAGAGGTTGACTTTGTTGTCTTGCCGGGTTCTGCTGGCGAATTCATGGTTCTGCCTCGTCACGCAGCGCTTATTTCGTCGCTGAAGAAAGGTGAAATCAGATACAGCATAAACGGGACTGAAACAAAGCTTGTTGTCAGTTCGGGTTTTGCGGAAATAAAAGATGACAAGGTCTCCGTATGTATTGAAAAAGTGTTGGATTAATGCATCATGAAGGAAGAGATTAGAAACAATGTTATAAAGTTGACGCTGCTTCTGGTTGCGTCGATGTTTGGAGGATATTTCGTTTACAAGACGTTCTTTCCGGAACATTACTTTTCGTGGTATCCGTACATCATAGTTTTTTATTTCATCCTGGGCTTTGTGTCCATCGTTTCAATATCTAAAGCAACAGTAAAAGATGGCAATTCTTACTATAGGACTTTTATGCTGCTCCAGACTTTGAAGCTTATGTCTGTGTCGATTGTCGGCATATTGTACGCTTTTCTGGTAGGTGAGCAAGTTGTTAGTTTCTTTGTTTCATTTTTTCTGTTTTATGTGATTTATTTGGTTTTCGAAACACGAGTTTCAATAAAATTAAACAATAAATTTAAAAATGAATTTACTCAAAAAAAATAGATTGAAAAGTCGCATTGCTTGGGTTGTTGCTCTGCTCTTCGCCTTTCAGTTCTCTTTTGCTAGCGGACATGAAGGTCATGAAGAGGAGGAAGGCAAGCCGGTCGATGTGAAGGAGCTCGTATTCGGCCACATCAATGACGCTTATTCGTGGCACATCGCCACGATCGGCGACACGCACATTGAGATTCCACTTCTTTGCATCGTGTACGGCCAGAATGGTCTGGACGTGTTCTGCTCTTCAAATCTTGGACATGCAGGTCACTACACAGAGTACAAAGGCTACAAGATTGCCGAGAAGGGGCACGCTAACGAAGGCAGAATCATTGAGGTTGCCACTGACGAGCGCCCTTGGGACTTCTCTATAACAAAGAACGTGTTGTCTTTGTTCATTAGCTGCGGATTGTTGCTGTGGATTTTCTTAAGCATAGCAGGCAAATACAAAAAGAATCCGATGAGCGCGCCTAGAGGCTTGCAGGGGTTGCTTGAACCGCTGATTGTCTCTTTGCACAACGACATCATCAAGCCTTGTGTGGGCAAGAATTACGCTAAGTTCGCGCCTTATCTGCTCACGGCTTTCTTCTTCATCTTTTTGAATAACTTGCTCGGAATAATTCCTATATTTCCAGGTGGAGCCAACTTGACTGGTAACATCGCCGTGACATTCGTGCTGGCCTTGATAACCTTCTTGTTGACAAACTTCTACGGAACAAAGGCTTACTTTGAGGAGATATACAATCCGGAAGTTCCAACTTGGCTGAAGCTTCCTATTCCGATTATGCCGTTCATCGAGTTCATTGGGGTCTTCATAAAGCCGTTGGCTCTTATGATACGTCTCTTCGCTAACATGCTGGCAGGACACATGATGGTTCTTGTTCTTATCGGTTTGATTTTCATATTTGCGGCAATCAACCCTATCGCAGGATACTCAGTGTCTATATTGTCGGTTGCGCTTGTTGTGTTCATGACTCTGCTTGAGTGCCTAGTGTGCTTCATTCAGGCATACGTGTTCACAATTCTTTCGGCGCTATTCATCGGTTTGGCTCAGGTTGAGCCTCACCACCACTCTAACGAGGTAAAGAAAAATTAATAAATAAGTAAATAATAACAATAAAAATTTTAGTACTATGTTAACAATTATTCTTCAAGCAGTAGCAGGTGCTGCATTGGCAAAATTAGGAGCAACAATCGGAGCAGGTATCGCTGTAATTGGAGCTGGTATAGGTATTGGTAAAATTGGTGGATCAGCAATGGAAGCTATGGGCCGTCAGCCTGAAGCTGCAGGTGACTTGCGTAACAACATGATCGTTGCAGCTGCCTTGGTTGAAGGTGTGGCTCTTTTGGCTATCGTTGTATGTATTCTTGCTCTATTTATATAATTTTTTAATTTGTTACTATGTCGTTGTTGACACCTGATTTCGGACTGGTCTTTTGGATGCTTCTATGCTTCCTGATCGTCTTGGTTATCCTGGGTAAATTCGGTTGGCCTGTAATTATCGGGATGATCAATGAACGCGGGGATTACATCGAGAAGTCTTTGGAAGCAGCGAACGAGGCGAACGAAAAGCTCAAAAACATTAAAGCGGAAGCGGACCAGATTCTGGCAGACGCAAAGAGCGACCGTTTGGAAATCGTTAGCGAAGCAAAGAAACTCAGAGATCAGATTATTGCCGAAGCTAAAAACGAGGCCGAAAAAGAGGCCGCAAAAATAAAGGAGGCTACAGCGAGGGAAATACAGCAAGAAAAAGAAAATGCCATAAAGGAGATTCGCTCTCAGATGACCGAACTTTCTGTTGGCGTAGCTGAAAAGGTATTGAGACGCGAGTTGTCTGACTCAAACTCTCAGGCCGCGCTGATTAACTCCTTGTTAGATGAAATTAACGTCGCTAAATCGTAATGCAATATGGATACAGGTAGAATTTCAGCAAGGTATGCAAAGGCTCTTTATGAGTTCGCTGTGGAGAACAACAAGGCGGAGGCTATATACGAGTCAATGAAAATTGTCTCTAGCAGTTTCGCTACTGTTCCGGAGCTGAACAAGGCTTTAGTGAACCCTCAGGTCTCAAAGGAGAAGAAAAAAGGGTTGCTTATAGCGTCTGCCGGTTCTGACGTATGTCCTGAATTTGAAAAATTTCTGGACTTGGTTCTTGAGCATAAGCGAGAAGCATACTTCCAAACAATAAGTTTGGTTTATCAAGATGTTTACCGCAAAGCGAAAAACATCGTTGTCGGACGACTGGAAACAGCCCAGGAAGTTAGCAATGCTGACAAAGACAAGCTTAAAGCCATAGTTGAGGAGAAGACTAACGCAAACGTGGAGTTTGTCACAAACGTCAATCCGGAGCTTATCGGAGGTTTTCTGCTTCAGGTTGGGACATACCAGCTCGACGCGAGTGTGAGCAGCCAGCTAAGAATCATCAAAGACTCATTGTTGAGAAACGGCTCTGCTAATTCGTGATGCAGTTTTGGGTTTTTATTAATTAAAGAAATTTATATGTCAAGTATAAAAGCAAGTGAAGTTTCCGACGTGCTTAAAATGCAACTTCAGGAAATTGACTCTAAAGTCAAGTTCGATGAGGTGGGTACTGTTTTGCAGGTCAGCGACGGTGTAGCTCGTATCTACGGGCTGCAGAATGCTGAGTCTGGCGAGCTCCTTGAGTTCGACAACGGTATGAAAGCAGTTGTGATGAACCTTGAAGAGGACAACGTGGGTGCCGTGCTTTTGGGACCTACAGACTTGATTAAGGAAGGATTCACAGTTAAGCGTACACGTCGTATTGCGTCTATCCTCATGGGAGACGGAATGGTCGGAAGGGTTGTGAACGCCATTGGCGCTCCAATCGACGGAAAGGGAGACATCCCTGGCGAATTGGTTGAGATGCCTTTGGAACGTAAGGCTCCGGGAGTTATTTTCCGTCAGCCTGTGAACGAACCTTTGCAGACTGGTATTAAGGCTATCGATGCGATGATTCCTGTTGGTCGTGGTCAGCGTGAGTTGATTATTGGTGACCGCCAGACAGGTAAAACAGCAATTGCGATAGATACTATTCTGAATCAGAAAGAAGCGTTCTTGGCTGGCAAGCCTGTGTATTGTATATATGTTGCAATCGGACAGAAAGGTTCTACTGTTGCTAACATTGTAAACACATTGAAGGAGCACGGAGCTATGGACTACACTATCATAGTGTCTGCTACTGCGGGTGACCCTGCGGCTATGCAGTACTACGCTCCGTTTGCAGGCGCGGCTATCGGAGAATATTTCCGTGACCAAGGCAAACACGCGCTGGTAATTTAT
>CALGHE010000035.1 GCA_937915765.1 uncultured Bacteroidales bacterium
ATTCAGTCCTAATTTTTTTTATTGCTTAAAAAGTTTTATCGGACACTAATAAATATATATAAATATGTATAGGGTACTATTTGGCTCCATCACGACTTTTTTAGATTTATAGCTCAGGTTTTATCAATCTGAGGAATACGTTCTTAAAAAGGTAAATAACCCAAAAGGTGTCGGAAACAACAGTAAAAGTTCGGTCACATCCATAAAACGGGAATAGGCAAAAAGCATAAAAACATCGATTTAAGTGCGAATTTTGCGAGAAGGTAGCAAATATCGAACTTAAAACATGGTTAGAACTCGTTTGGAACATTTTCTCCTCGGTCAACAATAGAAAATAAAAGCATGGATTATAAAAGTGTCAACATTGGCAGAAATTTAATGTAGAGTGATATTCTTGTCAATACGAGTAATATGAGTAATACGCTCTTAAATTTGCTTAAAACGCAAATAAAGAAATAGAAAACCATAAAAACATGTGATTATTTCAGAGGAAATATGTACCTTTGCAGAAAATAAATCGTATAGAAATATGTCAAAAAGAAAAATTGGGTTTTACTACTTGTTTTTAAAACGAGACGATGTGGAAATGCCTATTGAGGTAAACCTTTTGAATGTTTTAGCTTTTTTAGGATTAAAATCCCGTGTCGAGCGCAAACAAGATATTTCAAATGATCGATTTGCGTTCCTAGATAGTTATTCACACAACACAACTCAAGAAAACGATTTACTTGAATTGCTTTTCAAAAGTGCGAAACATAGCTATCGTGCTCCATTGTTAGACAAAAACACAGTTGAGGAACGTGAGAATCCGAAAACAATGGACGAAGGAGAACAAATGAAGACTCATGCTTTAGTAAAATTAAAAGAAGGTGATGCAATATTGTTTTTGGAAACAGGGAATGGTATGCTCACTTGTGCCAACATTGTGGATTACCTTAATAAGGCTATTCCTTTTTACAATGCTCAATTTAATAATGAAGATGACAAAATCATAGGTCATTTTACATTTGACATGATTCCTCGTGATGATTTTCGAGAAGTCCTGCAAGGAATGACAAGGGTCGTTTGTGCGGAAATATTTGTTGATAAAGTTTTATTAGGATCTGCTGCTCTGGATTTTTCTGAACCGTCAGAAGAAATAAAAGAAGAGGTGATTGTAAAAGTACAAGCTGGCCGAAAGAAAACCATAAAAGAACATGTTTATGATTTTTTGGACAAGTATAACGGTACCGATTCCCACATTAAGCGCATTCGTGTGCGAGGAAAACTGTCAAACGAGAATGAAGGGATTATAGACACTGGCCGGATTATAAAAAAGGAATATGTTGATGCTCAACAAAATGAAGACACGGGAGAATTCGACTCCATTTATATGTTTGCACAGTTATCCTTGCTATCACAAGATTTTTGATTATGTATTTGGAATATCTTTATGTAATATTGGATTACCATTCTACTCTTAATAGAAAGGAGAGGATGTTTGAACATTGGCTACCATTTATCATTGGCATCCTTAGTCTGTCAATCTCGCTATACAATAACGATAATTCCCAATATACTTTCATTAAAAATGTACTTCCTTTCATCGCAACTCTCTTGGGATTCGCATTAGCTGCTTTAGCTTTGCTTATATCCAACAATAACATTGAAAATAAAACTAAGGATTTCATGACAAAACGAAAAATTCGAGGAAAGAATATTTCAATGTTCCGATTAATAGTTGTTTCTTATTCGTACTTGATTATATTGAGTACCCTGCTATGTATTTTGTTTTACATTGCATCCTTATTTCCTTATATTTTTATAGGTTTATGGTGTGTTATCCCTAATACAATTTTTATAATTGGCATCTTTAATATATTGTTTGCTACGATACGAACAATATCTATGCTTTATTTCATTTTAACTCGTTCAAAATAGTAGAAAAGAAAACAAATGGTCAAAGACATAAACAGGCTAAAGGTGGTTTTAGCAGAACAAAAGAGAACCAATAAATGGTTAGCCGAGGAGCTGGGGAAAGACCCTGCATCAGTGAGCAAATGGTGTACCAATGCATCACAGCCCAGTTTGGAGACTTTGGTGGAAATAGCCAGAAGCCTCAATGTGGATGTGAAAGATTTGCTTTGGTCAACTAAAGAACGGTAAATAAACAACTGGAAATATGAGACTACCAATCAACATAGAAGAACTTCTGAGCGGACGAGCAGTAGAAGGTGACCGTATAGAATACAAGACAGGCTGGAACCCTGATGCTATATACCGTACTTTCTGAGCTTTCGCCAATGACTTTGAGAAACTGGTGGTGGTTATATCGTGGTGGAAGTACAAGAAGAGAACGGCCATGCCATAAGACCAGTTATTGGTATAGACCCTAACCAGATATAGCCTATTGAGAAGAATATGGTTGGATACAATAACCTGATGCGCCCATACTATCAGCCACGATTGTATATCGAGGAAGCAGACGGAAAAACGATTCTCGTCATCAAGGTTTCTCCTGGTGAACGCAGACCATACAAGGTGCCTGACCAAATAACGGCGAAGCAGAAGACGTATAACTACTACATCCGCTACAATAGTAGCAGTATCGTTCCGAAAGACGAATACGAGCGCGAACTGATAAACCTTGCCAATCGGATGCCCTTTGATGGCCGTGGAAACGATGACATCAAGTTGACTGACATTTCGCCGTTGCTCCTACATGACTATCTGGTAAAGGTCAAGAGTAGTCTGGCTGACATCTCATTGACCGACCACATGGAAGATGTGCTGGAACAGATGGACTTATTAGAGGCTGTACCAGAAGGATGGTGCATCAAGTTCCGACAAAGCTTTTTATCCGCAGAAGCTGCTTGAGATTCCGAAAGAAAATCTCAATCTGCCACCTCTGCCTGTAGAGTTCCGCTATTGTGGAGGCCGCTAGCGCAAAATTATGTCACGGACGGAGTCTCAGCGAGAGAATCGAATAATTTCGCAGGCATTTTCTTTCGGCAATTTGCCGATTGCTTGAGCGAAAAGTGTTACATTTGCCATAAGGAGGTTGATTGATGGGGATCATTGCTAAAATAGCACTTTTAGTTTAGCACTCAACTTCCTTTTTTATTTTTTCTTATAAATTATTTAGGACAATATTGCAACAGATCAATGAAAGAAGAAACAATACTAAAAAACGAATGGGTGAAACGTTTTGATTTAACGGCAGTCACTCAATCAAAATACTATAAAATTGTAGGTTGTTTTGCTATAGGTTTTGAACTTATGAAGATTCATGGTAAAATAAAACCATATTTTGTTATATATCCTCTATGGCTAGAGGATGTAAAGGAGTGTTTTGGTTTTTCTTTTCTTTATCATTGTATTGAGGACACGAAGGGCCTTAATTATTCTCTTTCGATCTCCAAAATGCTGGAAAAGAAAGAAGAGATTTTCCAGAATGCTGAAATCTATTTGAATTTCGACATGAAGAAAAATATCCATAAGAACGATCTTCTTAGATTTTTAGATTTATATTTGGAAAGATATGATATCCCATATGATCAAAGGATTGTAATAGAAATGAAGACACGTATGGCAACGTTTCTAAATGATGAATCGTTGTTTGAACAAACGGTTGCGAATATGGAGTCTATTTATGCTGATAAAAGAATTTTCATGGAGAAACATTTTGCTAAATCTGATGATTGGAAGAACTTTTTAGTATCTATTTTCTCTAACCGCCAAGCAATGTTAGACAAGATCGAGGAGAATATAGCCAATGGAAAAATCAAGGCGCAAGTTGAATTGTTACCTTGAATCAATATTGTCCTAAATATTTTTAAAGCATGAAGTATCGCACAGAGTTTTAATACTTTGTGAAAAACGTTGCCAGAATCCCCCCTATGTAATTATGGACGTGTCCGGAGGAGGTGTGAATGGTTCGTTCAGCCACTTTTCGAGGTCTATTTTTTCTTAACGTATTGGAATTGATATAAACTTTTTTATTTTGAATATGAAAAATATAATTACATTATTGCTATTTTTAGGATTGACTGTAAACGTTTCCGCACAGTCGATGAAAGAGTCGCTGTTCAACATGGTGTCAAGATGTTATCAAGCATGGAAATCAGAGGGAGAAGGGACAAATATTGTTAAAAATGGAGAAGAAAATGAATACGGAAGCATTGAATATGACATACCCAACGGCTATGTGAGGACTTCGGGTGGTTGGCCCACCTGCGGTTGTGGGTGTGAAGCGAAGGCTGCGGCATTCAAAGATGCTAAAGGCAAATACACCTATGTCAAATATGAAGAATGGGATTGTGTTGATTACGGAGTCTCTGTTGCGAGCAGAAAGTTGGAGGAAATCTTACCCGAAGGGTTTGGCATCGAGACCTTTGTAGGTTACCCTGTCGAAAGTCCGGACAAATACTCTTTTCAAGCCAAGTTCATAGTCCCAATGGTAGGGACGGAGATGGATGTGAATCTCAGTGTGCTTCCATTCGGATCTGTTCCAAATAATATCAACGGACTAACATTTGAGACAACCGCCCAAATTAATAGTACACCAGCATTGGATTGCGTCCTATCAATAAGTTATGATAAAAAAATTGACAACAACACGTACCTTCTGTTGGCGGAAGGAAAATACGACAAAATTCCGGCTGACCAAAAAGAAATCATCGACAAAGAACTTTCAGAATACAAAATCTCAAAACATGAACTTTGCATGTGCATGATGGACCTGAAGGAGATGTATGACATATACGAGTCGATGGAATGTCACAGTGTCAGATTGAAATGGAACAGGCAAACTGCACGATTTGAAATAAAATCAAGAGGAGGTAAAGCCCCTTCTTGTACATTCGAAAATTTTATAAAAGAAGTTGCGAAGTTTGCCGATCTAAGATGTTGATTAGGGAGTAACTTGTCGTAAAGGATGTGTTTTTAACTTTGCTTAAAATTTAAGGTGAGTTTATTGAACTCACCTTAAATTTGTTTGTGAAACATGGTACACCAAAGTTTATTGACGCAGCTTCCCTTACAGTTCCTCTTCTTATCACTCTTTTTCCGCGACTTTGTCTCTGTTTCCCGTTGCAACGCTTGAGTGCCTTTCTGGCCGATTGCATTAAATTCCAAATGAAAGAGCTTTGTTTGCAGTCTGTTTTTTTACTCCGCATCATTTTGTATTTTTTTTAAAAAAAATCTTATTAAAATATTGTTAATCAGTATTTTAAGTTTTTATAAAAGCGTCTGAATTAATTTTCCATACATCTGAATTGATATTCCATACACATAGTTTGCGAACTTCTTAACTTAGCCGTCGGAATTTAATTATGTTTAACTAATTCTAATAGACATGAGAACTCAGAACTTTACAAATTGTAGATTATTATTGCTTATAGCATTGTTATTATGTTCATGGTCATTATCTGCCGCATCTCGACAGATGGAGTATTTGGACCGTGGAGTAGTTGCTGTAAAAGTGAATAACGGCGTGTTTTTAAGTTGGCGTTATCTTGGTACTGACGATCCTTCTGTGGGGTTCAATATTTATAGAGACGGAACAAAGGTGAATGATGCCCCTGTTACAACTAAGACTAATTATTTAGACACAAAAGGGGGCGCAAATTCTAAGTATGTGATTAAATCTGTTATCGGCGGAAAGGAGTTAGAGACATCTAAAGCTGTTACTCCTTGGGCTTCTCAACGCAAGACCATCAAGTTAAATCGTCCCGGCACTAATTATAATGCGAATGACATGAGTGTCGGCGACGTTGATGGCGACGGACAGTATGAGCTGTTTTTGAAATGGGACCCGAGCAATGCGAAGGACAATTCGCAGAGCGGAGCGACAGATAAGGTGTATATTGATTGCTATACTTTTGAGGGTGATTTTTTGTGGAGAATAGACTTGGGCGTAAATATTCGTGCTGGTGCTCACTATACTCAGTATCAGGTTTTTGACTATGATGGTGACGGCAAGTGCGAGTTGGTTTGCAAAACTGCTCCCGGAACAAAGGACGGGAAAGGGAAGAATGTGATTATGGGTAATGACAATCCTAACGCAAATTACAGAAACGGCTCCGGATATATTTTGAGCGGACCGGAGTACCTCACTATATTTGAAGGCGCGACTGGCGCTGAGATTCATACCGTGGCTTATAAACCAGCCCGCGGAAACGTTAATGGCTGGGGCGACGGTTACGGAAACCGTGTGGACAGATTCCTTGCCTGCACAGCGTATCTGGACGGCGAGCACCCAAGCGTGGTGATGTGCCGCGGTTACTATACTCGCTCAACTTTGGCTGCGTACGATTTTAAGAATGGCAAGCTGGTGGAACGCTGGTACCATGACTCTCCTACAAGAGGTCAGGGCGCTTTTGGCGAAGGTTACCATAATGTATCTGTCGCTGATGTGGACGGCGACGGCAAGGACGAAATCATATACGGCTCTGCTTGTATCGATGATAACGGCAAGCTAATCTATCGCACAGGTTATGGTCATGGCGACGCCATGCACGTGTCTGACATGATTCCGGGCAATGGTGTGCTCGAAGGTTGGTTTGTTCATGAAGATAAGGGGTCTGCTTACGGTTATGAATTGAGAAATCTGAAGACCGGAAAGGTTATCTTCGGACAAAAGACTAGCACTGACAACGGACGTGGTATGGCTGCTGACATCGACCCTAACCATAAAGGTTTTGAAATGTGGAGCTCGTACGGCAGCAATGTGTTTAACTGCAACGGAAAGAGCATCTCTAACAAGAAGCCTAGCGTGAATTTCCGCGTTTACTGGGACGGCGACCTGCAGGACGAGCTGCTCGATGGTAACAAGTGCGACAAATGGAACGGAAACGGAACAACTCGCCTTATGACCTTCACTGGCAGCGCTTGCAACGGTTCTAAAAATACGCCGAACTTGTCGGGCGACATTATCGGAGACTGGCGCGAAGAGGTGATTTTGCACGACGGAGCTAATCTTTACATCTACACAACGACTATCGAGTCTAAGTACCGTATGTACACTTTGATGCACGACGCTGTTTACCGCTGTGCAATCGCTTGGCAGAACACGGCCTACAATCAGCCTCCGCACCTTGGAATCTATATTGGCGACGGGTTGAATGATATTAAACAGCCTGACATCTACACAGCTGGCAAGGAGGCTGCTCCTGCTGTTGCGACTTTGGCTTTTGAAGGTAAGCTTAATCAGGAACTGTTGCCGGGCGAAAGCGTTATGCCTATCACTTTCACTTTCGGGGGCACGGCTACAGGCGTTGATGTTCCGGAACTTCCAGAAGGTCTCACTGCTAAGGTTGATGGAAACAGCGTGGTGATTTCAGGAAAGCCATCTGCTGAGGCTTCGTTCACAGTGAAGACTAAGGGCGGCGACAATGTGGTTGAGCATACGGTTAATATCAGTCTTGCTCCGGAAGGTCTTAAAAATGTGGCTTATGTGACTGACGCAAGCAACGACAATTATAAGAACGACAAGATTCTTGCTCACTTGAAGGCGGAAAAGGGCTGGTACGTACGTGAGTTTGACGCGCTATCGTCTAAGTTTGATTATTCTTTGTTCGACTTGGTAATCATAAGCGAAACTGCTCCATCTACCGCTCCTATCATGGCGGAACTGGAAGGTATTGACAAGCCGGTGCTTAGCATGAAGGTGCACGCTTACAAAGAGGCTGCTGGCGCGTGGGGCTGGGCGGCTGATGGTTTCGGCGACAATACAACTGAAACGAATTTGGTTGTGGCTGAAAAGTATCTCTCTCACCCTATGTTCAAAGATGTGAAGTTCGTCAACGGTAATGAGGTGCAGATGGTGACTGAAGTGAACGTCAAGGCTCTTACTTACATGAATCCGGAGGCTCTAACTGATAAGGAAGGCACAATCGAGCCTGTCGCAAGCATCAAGGGCGAAGAGGCTGTTTCTATCTTCGAAATTGAGGCTGGAGCTAAGGTGGCAGGCACTGTCATACCAAAAGATTACATACAGATAGGTCTGAACAGCAGCTCGTATGCAAATGTGACTGACGACGCTCTTTCTGTCATAAAGAACGCTTGCCTATACCTTTTGGGCGACCTTAAGAAGCCTGAAGAGGCGACTGGAGAAGGTTTGGTTTTGGTTGAAAACGGAGAGTTTGAAATCTATCCTAATCCGGTGAAAGAGGTGATGTTTATTGTTAATGGCTCTGAAGATGCGTTTGAAGCTAGCTTGCAGATAGTGAGCCTTGACGGAGCTGTGACTGCTGCGCAATCTGTATTGCTGAACAAGGGTGCCAATGTGGTTAACAGAGCGGACTTGAACGTGGAGGCTGGGCTTTATGTGGTGTCGTTGCGCAATTCGCAAGGCGGACTGATCTTGGTGAAAACGGTGCTTTTTAAATAAAAAAATGTTTCCAATGTCTGAAGGTTGCTTCGGACGGTTATAAAACTACTAAATTGCAAATCAAACGGTCTCTGAATCTGACAAAGATTTGGAGACCGTTATAAAAAACAAGTTTATGAAGAAGTTTTTATCTTTACTTTCAGCTTTTTTGCTGATGTTTGGCTCATTGTTTGGGCAGCAGTTGAGAGTGTTTACGATAGGAGACTCTACAGTTCAGGATTATAATGACGGATATGCTCCGAGAAAGGGCTGGGGACAGATGTTGCCGTTCTTCTTCGACAAGTCCAAGGCTGTGGTTTACAATAAGGCGATAGGCGGCACAAGCTCCAAGAGCTTTTATGAAAAGCATTGGGCGGCAGTGCGCAGTCAGTTGCAGAAGGGCGATTATGTGTTCATTCAGTTCGGAATCAACGACCGAAACAGTTCTGACGCGAACCGTTATGCTCCGAAAGGTGTGTTCGAGGGTTATATAAAGAAGTTCGTGGCTGATGTTAGAGCCAAGGGCGCTATCCCGGTGCTGGTATCTACAGTGCGCCGTTGCGCATGGACTAACGGCAAGCCGTATGACTCTTATCACGAACATCCGCAGCTGATGAGAGATGTTGCGAAGGAGGTTTCTGCTCCGCTTGTGGATCTGGACAAGTTTTGCTACGACCTTTTTGTGGCTCAGGGCGAATTGTATGCACAGCGCTATTTGACTATGCACCTGCAGGCTGGCGAATATGGCAATTATAAAAATGGTGCGTCGGACCAAGTGCATTATCAGGAAATAGGAGCGACAGAGAATGCGCGTTTTGTTGTGGAAAGTATCGAAAAAAGCAATGATGCGGATTTGAAGAAACTTGCGGCTTGCACTTTGCCGCGTTATAAGGTGACGTTCAAGATTAATGATCCGTCTAAGGCTAAGACCGTTTCTCGTTCGGCAGAGTTCCCTGCTGGTATCAACGTTACTTTGAAGACTATTCCGCAAAATGGAGCGAAGTTCATTCGCTGGGAAGACGGGTCGGGCAAATCTGTTGCGACGAAATCTCTTCATGTCCTTAAAATGGGCTCTGCGGATGTGACTTACAAGGCCGTGTACGAGTCTAATATAAAAGAGAAGATTGAGCCAACTTTGTCTATCAATAATCAAAACAAGTCGTTGGTGGCTTCGGAGGCGAAGTCTTACAAATGGTATTTTAACAATAAGGTTATTTCTGGCGAAACAAAATCGTCTTTGGCTATCAGCCAGAACGGCACTTATTCGGTAGAGATGGTTCTTAACGACGGCACAACTGCTAAATTGCACATCTGCGTGACTATCGGAAAGGATGGCGTTATCAGAAAGATTTATCTGATAGGAGACTCTACAGTCTGCAACTATAAGGATAGCCAATATCCTATGACTGGCTGGGGACAAGTGCTGAAGTATTTCTTTAATTCAGATATTAGGATTGATAATCATGCAATTGGCGGACGCAGTTCTCGTAGTTTCATAGAGCAAGGTCGTTGGAAGACGGTGCGTGACGCTTTGCAGCCGGGCGACTTTGTGTTTGTGCAGTTTGGACATAACGACAGGGATACGAAGCCGGAACGTTACACAAGTGTGGCGGATTATAAGAAGAATATGAAGACGTTCATCAATGAGGCTCGTGAAAAAGGGGCCATTCCGGTGCTTGTGTCGCCTATGGTGATGAATGCGTGGAACAATGCCGGCATGAGGAATGTGTTTACTGAGAATGGCAATAATTACCGAGGCGCAATGGCCGAAGTTGCAGCTGAGATGGAGTGCGCTTTCGTGGATTTGAATATGAAGTCCTATAATCTTTTCAAAACTACGTCGGCAAACTATTGCTCAAGATTCTTCTATCATACTTACCCTGCAGGCGAATATCCTAATTACCCTAACGGCAGTTCTGACGGGACTCACTTCCAGGAGATGGGCGCGCTTACGTTGTGCAAGCTTGTCACAGACGGTCTGAAAGAGTCTAAAGACCCGTTCATTCAGTCGCTTGTGAATTACATGAAGCCGCAATACACACTGACGGTTAAGGCTAATAAAGATAAGTCTGGCGATATTACAATGTCTAATTCGTTCCCTGAGGGCACTCCGATTACAGTGAAGGTGCTTCCGTCTAACGGGTCTAAGTTCGTGAACTGGAGCCGCGACGGAAAGAATGTGAGTTCTAAAACTTTGTATCGATTCAGTATGGGTTCTCAAAACACGGAACTGACTGCTGTTTTTGAAGGTGGAGCGGCGGTTGATACGGTTGTGAAGATTGATTTTCCGGAAGGCAAAAAACGTGTTGCGTATATTACAGACCCGAATGCGGTGAATTATGCTAATGACACTAAGATCTTGCCAGCTTTGAAAGCGTGCGATTCGCTGTTTGTTTATGAGGTGGATGCTACCAAGAATAATGTGGACCTGGCAGATTTTGACATGGTCGTTATTAGCGAAGTGGCTGCTTCGACTGCGGCAAGAATCGCTTCGCTGAAGAGAGCAGACAAGCCGACGCTTACAATGAAGGTGCATGCCTACAAAGAGGCTGCCGGCGCGTGGGGCTGGGCTGAAAATGGATTTGGCGACAATTATGAGGCTACAAACGTGACGGTTAGTGAAGCCGGCAAGGTTCATCCGATCTTTAGCGGTGTGAAACTGAGCGAGTCTGGCGAATTGCAAATGGTGTCTGAGGTGAACGACAAGGCTTTGACTTATATGAATCCGGCAAGCTTTAATTCGGTTAGCGGCGGCGAAATAGTGGAACTGGCCTCTATATCAGGCGAAGAACAGTGTTCTATTTTTGAGATTCCGGCTGGAACAACGGTGTCCGGAACAACGTTGAAGTCTGCAATGCTGCAGGTCGGACTGAACAGCAGCTCTTATGCTAATATCACGGATGATGGTGTCAAGGTTTTGCAAAACGCTTGCTACTATTTGCTTGGCATGAAGATGCAGTCAGAAGAGGCTACTGGTGTGACTTATGTGAATGATGGTGCGTGTACTGTTTATCCAAATTTGGTGCGTGACGTGCTGTTTGTCAGAAACGGAACAGACGAAGTTTTCTCTGCCAACCTGACGCTGACCAACATGAACGGCTCCGTGGTTGCACAGGTGAAGGTTGAGATGGAAGAGGGCATAAATTCAATCAGCAGGGTCGGTTTAGGCGTGTCTGCAGGACTTTATGTTGTTTCGCTGACTGACGAAAAAGGAAGCGAATTGTTTAAAGGAATAACAATCTTCAAATAAATTTCTATTCTATCGTTGCTAATACCCTAACAAAGCAACTCTAAGCGCGGCAAGTTGAGAAATTTGCCGCGCTTTTTTTGTAAGTGTGTCATAGCGGTTTTATGTGTTAAGAGGTTGTGAAAAATGTAACTTTCACAAGTCGTTTTTGCGATTCTTATAAATAGGATTGAACTGATTTTGAAAGACAAATATATAGCTCTCTTTGCAGAACCGAATAAAAGTCTTACATTTGCGGTTAATAAAAACAGATTGATTATGTGCATACCTGGGA
>CALGHE010000036.1 GCA_937915765.1 uncultured Bacteroidales bacterium
ACGGTTTTCTGCTCACTGCAAAAGGTTGGACCCTTTCGCCTGCATACGATATGAATCCAACGCTGAATGACCATCAAAGCTTGCTAATTAACTGCAAAACTAACGAGTCTGATTTGTCAATTTTACTCAACTCGTGCGAGGAGTATATGCTGCCCCCGGAGGTAGCTAAGGGTATCATCAACGAGGTTGTTGTGGCCGTTAAAGAATGGCGCATATTGGCAAATCGATTGGGTGTTGCCAAGCGAGAAATGAGTTTATTTGAGGGGGTGTTTAACTATAGAGTTATTAATGTTAAATAACCTTCTATATGAAAAACTAGAGACATGAACATGATAACATTTAAGGATGGACTGACCATTGGAGGCAATTCTCCTATTAGAATAAATTGCAATATAGGTTGCAATAATATATCAGACATGTTTTCTTAGATATTTGCAACCAACCAAAAACGATCCAAATATATTGCGTGCGATGTCTTCGTCCTAATTAAACGAACAATCTGCATTGCACGCAATACCCTTTGTAGGAACGTAGCACTCTACGTCTCAATTCTCTCTCATGCCTTTTGCCTTTCCACCATCAGTCGGACGCACTCCAAAATGCGGCAGGAGCCTGACGTGGTTGCGTCAGGCTCCTGCCTCATATATTTGTCTTAATTCCGTATCGCCGTCATCACTCAGAAATCAGGGTGAAGTGGCCGACGTATGTCTTGTCTATCTCGTCAATGTCAATTTCGTACCAGTAGTCAGTCGAAGGCATGCGCTTGCCGTTGTACGTTCCGTCCCAGCCGCCTTCTGACGCCTTGTACTCCACAAGCTTCTTGCCGAAGCGGTCGAAGATGACGATGGTGGCGTCAGGGTATGTCTCGGACAGTTCCGGAACCTCCCACTTGTCCTGTATGCCGTCGCCGCCAGGGCTGAACGAGCTAGGTATGTTGATGCTCGGAGCCTCAAGCTCGTGGGCCATCGTGCCGACGCAGCCGTTAGCGTCCGAGACGCGGTAAACGTGGCGTCCGTAGCGCGAAAGCGTGAACACAGGGTCGGAGACATAGTCGCCGCCGTCAACGCTGTACATGAACGGAGACGAGCCGTAGCCCTCGGCAAGGACAACCTCGACAGTCCTTGTCTTAACGTCCGCAATCTCGTAGATGACCGGCAGGCTCGCAACCTCAACCGCGACCTCGCCCCTGACAGGCTCGCACGCGCGGCTGGTCACCGTAACCCCGTAAACGGTGCTTTCCATTGGCACAAGGCCTGACAGTCTCGGAGACGAGCCGAGCAGCTCGCCGTCAAGCTCCCATCTGTAGCCAAGGCCGTTGCCCGAAGCCTTAACCTCAAGGGCGAGGCTCTCGCCCTTGCATATCGTCGTGTCAGAGCTAAGCTCAAGCTCAACCTGAGAGTCAACCGTCACAAGCACGCTGTCCTTCTGCACGCATCCGCCAGGACGAGTCAGCGTGAAACGCACGTAAGACGTGGCGTCAAGCGCGAACGAAGCCTCCGCGCCCTTCTGGCCGTCGAACCACGCCACCTCGACATCGTCCTCCCCAAGCTTCAAGGCAACGTCCGCAGACGAGCCCTCGCATACCACAAGGCCGTCAGGCTTAGTGTATGAGGCCGGGCTGACAACAACCAGACTGCCCTCGTCGGCAGACTCAGGCCTTTCGCAGATTCCGTTTGACACCCTGTAGGAGTAAACTCCGGCATCGTCAGAGCCGACGCCCTTTATAGAGAGGCTCTCGCTTCCCGCGAACGCGGAAAGCTCCTCGCCGTCCCTGAACCATTTTATGTAAGCTCCGCTCATGGAAGCGTCGTAGCCTTCAAGACTCAGTTTCGCAGACACGTCGTCGCCCTCGCAGAACGAGCCGTCCAAACCGCTCCAGTCGGCAGCCGCCGACAGAGGATGGACAGACACAGTGACCGTGTCGCTCGCCTCGCAGACGTTAGTGAGCGTCACGACATACACCGTCGTGCTCTCCGGAGAGACCTTCAGCGAAGCCCCCTCGCCGAGAGGCGCGCCCGAGGCGTCGCTCCAGCGAACGTCTGTTCCGCTATGGGTCGAGACAAGCTCGACCTCGCCGCCACAGGTGCGGTAAACATCGGACGCCACGCCATTCGCCGTCACAGCACCGTCAAGAACGCCGCGGCTGACAGTAACCTTGTGCGAAGCCCTCAGAGCGTCAGCCCCGGTGCAAGCACCAGCCTCGGCAACAACCTCGTACTCGTAAACCGTTCCGTAAGAGCCTTCAAGAGCCCCAGTGCCCAGCTCGGCACCCTCGCCTTCCGCGGAGCCTGACCAACTGTAAACAACCTCGCCAGCTCCAGGGTCAGAGCTTTCGGCGGACGCCTTCAGCACAACCTCGCCGCCAGGGCAGACCGTGGCCGGACCTTCCACCTTCAGGCCGCTTATGTCGTTTATCACAACCTTCACATCAACCATCTCGGAACGGCAGACCGCAGTCTCCTCCGAAGTGGCGTTTATCGTGTAAGACGCGTCGGCGTAGTACGTTCCGCTTGCGGAAACAAGTCCGCCCCTGACAGCCTCCGCACCGTCCGCATCCTTATAATATACCATAGTGACGCTCATAGTCTCGTCCTTCAGCGAGACGTGACCGGACAGTTCCACATTGCCGCCGCACTTGGCGTCAGGAGCGTCCACCTCCAGAACAGGAAGAGCGTAAACAGTCACCTTCAGCGGAGCCTTAGAGCTGACATTGTCCGGCTCCGCCTTGCTCCTCTGCGCAACCTTGTAAACATACTCGCCCGGAGTCCTCGTGTCCGGAACTGGAGCCGCGTCAAGCTGCCCTCCGTCAACGCCGAACCAGACAAGCTCGTACTCGGTGCCATCGCCGTCATCGCTGACCTCCGCTGTAAGAGCGACCGCCTCGGCGCCCTCGCAGTAGCCGACCGGCGACGTCTTAGGCATTGGAGAGTCGCTTATAATAACAGTGACATCAAGCGTGTCGGACATACAGCCTGTGGCATCATCCCTCTGAGCAACCTTGTAAACGAGCTCGACATCCTCGCCGGCAGCCCAGTCCGCAGAGTACTCCGGAGCAGGGACGCCATCAAGCTCGTTGCCGTCCGCGTCGAACCACACGAGCGTCTTGCCCTCCTCGGCCTTGGCCGCATCAGGATTCTGCTCAAGCAGGCCGGCAAAGCCGCCGTCCACGCCCTCGCGCTTCAGGTAGTTGACAGTCAGGTCGCCAGACGGAGCGGCAACCTCGGTGAGCACGACGTCGAAGAGAACCTCCTCGCCCTTGCAGACCTTGCCTTCAGCAACCTCGTAATACTCCCTAACGCCGTATGTGGTGGTCTCTACCTTGCTGCCTACTATCGGAGTGCCCTCCGTAACCGTTCCGTTACGGCTCCACTCGAACTTGCCGCCCATGACGAACGACTCCTCGTCGGCTCCGCTGACAGGGCTCATCTCCTCAAGAAGCTCGCCCTCGCAGTACTGCCTCCTTATTTCAGAAACATCAGGCACACCAACTCCGTAAACGGTAACCTTGACAGGAACCTTGCCGCTCTCGGCGCCCGCGCTCGAAACCTGGCTGACGTAGTAAACCGTCTCGCCCGCCCTGTCCGACGAAGGGACCGGAGCGCCGTCAAGGGCGTTGCCGTCCGCGTCGTACCAGCGAAGCTCCCACGTAACGTCGCCGCCGTTGTCCGTGAACGACGCCTCAAGGGCCGACGCCTCCTCGCCGACACACAGCACAACGTCCGAAGTCACTGGAACCGGAGCGCCGCTCACGGAGACTGTCACCTCGACAAGCTCGCTCTCGCAGCCGTCAGCATTGGTACGGCTCACATAGTATGTGTAAGACGCGTCACCGCCGCCCTCCGGAACATCCGGAGTCGGAACGCCGTCAAGAGGCTTCCTGTCCGCATCATACCAGTTATAAACGTATCCTTCCTCAATATCAACCACAAGCCCGTCCTGCTCCGTCAGGCTCTTGCCGAACGCGCCGTCAGACGCCGTGTCGCTCACAACGTACGAGACCTTGAACGTTCCAGAAGGAACAGTCGCAGGGCTAACCTTAACGGACACCTCGCCGGAGCCGCCGCACGCGCCCTGGGTGACCTCTACCCTGTACTCGCCGCTCTCGCTAACCTCAATGGAGCTCTCATCCGAAACCTGCTCTGCGCCCCTGTACCACACGTAAGTGTCATAGACGCCGCCAGCGTCCAGAGTCAGGGACTCGCAGACCACAGTGTCGCCGCCAAGGTCAACAACAAGCTCCTCGGCCACATCAACAACGACAGTGTCGCTCGCCTCGCACACGACAGACTTGACCGTCACAACGTACTCGCCGCTCTCGCCAACCTCTATCGAGTCCAGCTTGCTGCCTGTGCTCCACTCGAAGGTGTAGCCCGCAGGAAGCCCAGTGCCGAACTTCACGCTCTGACCCTCGCAGACGGTGACGTCCTTGCCCAGAGTGAACGACGGGATGGAGTCCGCCGCCAGCGCCTTAGGCTTGCTCAGCCTGTTGCAGGACGTGTCTGCGGCGTCGTACGCCCTGACCGTGTAGGCGCCCTCCTTCGAGAAGTACATCTCCGAAACGTCCGACGGCTCGCCAAGGCTCTCGCCGTCCAAGAAGAACTCGTACAGATAGTCCCCCTCTGGCTCCACCGCAGCGGTGAACAGCACACTGTCGCCAACGCAGAACTCCGTCGCCTCGGACTTCAGAACAACTGTCTCGATCGGGCAGGTTGCCGCACCACAGTCAATCGTATTAACCACCTTCAAAGTATCCATTCCATAGACAGTGGCAAGAGCCATGTTATTGATATATTTCTTTCCACAAGCAAGCACTTCAGCCTCGAAAGTGCGGACAATAGAATCACCCGGAGGCAAAGCATCTTTTACAGTAGTTGCAACAGTTGGCCATTGGATAGTATTCTTTGTTGCATCATAAACTCCATCATCCGAAACATTTGCCACATTGCCCAACTCTTCCGGAAGCACATCCATCAATGTGATGTCGAAAGCGTAGTCAAGTTCAGTGATGAAAGAAGTCAACTGCGTATTAGAATTACCATTACTATTCACATACATACCGAAGTAACCCGGTCCAGCAGCATCCAATCCGCTCCAATCCTTAGAAACATTTGTCCACTCATCTTCATGGTCATTGACATACATATAAAGATGATCCCCATTCAAAACAAACTTAAACGTTGGAGCCTCATTATCACCAGGGAACTGCATAGCATCAGCCCAAGTCAAGCCCTCTTTTGCAATAAGAGTTCCGTTATTATAAAGATAATATCCAAAATTATTCTTACCATCCTTATTAACCATCATCTGCATGCAAACGCCTTTGAAATCAGGTTGTCCCGGAGTTCCACCTTCATATCGGAAAACAATATACATATTTTGTGTAGATGATGGTCCTCCTCCAATGGTACAATAAATCTCGCCATCCTTACCATAAGACTTTTCAGGAGCAAAGAAGTATGCAGACTGACCATTGGTGCTCAGCTTCAAACCCTCTGCACCAACTGCAGGAAGGTTACCATTACCCAATTTAATCCAACCATCAGTCGATTTGCAATTAGCCTCAACCCTTGTTCCCTCCGTATTTTTGAATTTCACCTCGTAAGTGACAACTTCACCAATATCCGCAGCCTTTTTATCCGCAGTTTTAAACAAAGAAGTCTGAGGATCAATAACAGGAGGCAACTCCGCACAAGTTGTCATCAAATCCACCTTAGAAGAATCAGGAGAATCCGTATCAGACCAAATCCATGCCGCATTCTCATAATAAGCATCTTCCACATCCGGGCAACCCAAATCACGAGCCTTTGCACGGTAAACCAACTTATCCTCCTCACCCACAAGCATAGTAGGCACAGTCCACTTCACAATACCAGTATAACCAGCGCTCTTAGGATTAGCAGCAGGAGTGTAAGTAGCCTTAATCTTTTCTCCAGCATCGTTCTTCAATGCAGTAGAATCTACCCAACCAACCCACTCCAATTCATAAGGAATCGTGTCACAAATAGTAACATTGTAAGCCTCACGACCCGGAAGCGGACCAGTACCCTGAATACGACGCCAAGTGTAACCGTCAAACTCTTCCACGAGGATTCTGCCATAATTCTTTGCAGAAGTCGGGTTACAAACGTGACGAGCATAGTTCGTAATCTCATAACCCGGATTATCATAATTAGCCCAGCATGGAGAGACCAACGTAAAGGTTGTACCTTGTCCATCCAAAGGCTCTCCATTCACAACATCATCATACGACCAATCATCAACAACTCTGCCTGAAATATCCGAATTAGGATTAGAAGCCAAACGAGCACGGATAAATCCTGGACCCCAAACACCCTTATGCAACAGATATTGAGAATCCAATTTATCATAAACGTGAGTAGAAGGAGCCATCAAGACATCCGCAAAACGGATCATCAGACGCTGATTCCATTTCCCATGTTCATCCTCACCCTGCGGTATTTTCTGATAAGCGAACGTAATCGGACCAGTCTCCGGATTATAACCATATTTATCCAAGTCATTCTGATTATCCACCACAAACGTCCATCCTGTAGGATTATCATCACTTTGCAAACCTATCGCAGCAGCATCATACATAAAGTAAGAGACACGATAATTGCTCATGTTGATATAAGCCTCGTACGAATCATTCCAGAAACGGTAAAGAGAATAGAACTGATAAGTAGGATTCGGCTGATGAGTACCATAAGAGATACGAACATGGTCACGACCTCCATTCATCCAAGAAGACTCACCTTCCGATTTATTACCAAATTTAAGTGTAAATGTACCGACATCGTTTGGATTAAATTTAGTCCTGTTAACAGTTTTTTCCACATACAACGAACGATTAGCCAAAATATCCACACAGTTACGTTCCATCGTATATGTTGCGTTGTTCGGGTACTCATTACTAACCCACTCTTCAAAATTATCACCTGTGATTTTACTTGTCAAACAAATACGAGGATTCAATGTATCCACAGCAATCACAGTGAAATGAACAGAGTCGCGAGTTGCATCCAAACCGCCAGACTTAAATCCGGGAACACTTCCGATATTCCAAACGACCTTATTGCCCACTAATTTTCCGCCATGAGTAGCACTCACAAATTCATAATTAGGATCCAATTCAGTCTCGATTGTCACGCCTTCGGCCGCCAACGTACCATAGTTACGATAATCCACCTTATAAGTAATCTTATCACCCTGATAAGCGTAAGTCTTGTCCACATCCATATAGACCTTCATATTGGCAGCCGGTTTCATGATTTCAGGAGCATGATAATTACCCGAACAAACCAACATACCCAACGTACGGAACCAACCGTGGAAATACTTTGGCGTACTACCAATATAACGTTCTTCCGGATCTAATTTCGCATTTGTATTATTTCCGTCCCATGCGATTTCGCACTGACGATAAATATCTGCCAACAACTCCAAATCTTCAGAAATCACAGCTGCAGGAGAACCAGAACCTACAGAATAATTTGTGTGATAAGGCGACATGATGCCACCGTCAAATCTCCATTGCTGCGGAATTTGCGAAACACCAAACCATGATGGCTGACCGGGGTCAGGAGACGCACCCATCTTTGAGCAAATAAGTTCTCCGTCATCCTTCGGCTCTTTCAACATCTCTGCATGACGAATCGCCATATCATATTCAGAAGTATTTGTTCCCTCGATAACTTGGTGTGTCACAGGGTCCCAATCATACTGCTGATGACCATGCCACAAATAGTCGCACAGATGTCGCCACGCATAACGGAAGTCCTCTCCATCCACATAAACATTAAACTGAGGATTTTCACCCGCATCGCCAATCGTAACATTACCGATTGATGCTATATAGCCCTGCTTATAAGCCTCCCTGTTCAAATAGTTACCAGAAGCTGCCGCACGTTGGAACTGATGAATTTGCCAATCCACAGACTCTCTGCCCTCTCCTCCATCGCCATTCTTAAACCAACGATAAAACTCATCAAAATAAGAAGGTGCGTCGTAGTCAATCCACAACGTACCATACTGAGACAACAAATTAGGACCACCGCCATAAGGACCATTCAAACCCGGGTAACGAGCCTCCGCCTCTGCAGAGAAACGCCAACGAGTCAACTCTCCCCATGAATTTCCTTTTTTGCAATATCCATCAATACCAATATCACCCGAAATATAACCTGAGATTTGTCCGTTACCTTTGTCCCACTGCGGAATTGTATCCACCAACGCTGTAATAACCCTATAGGCCTCGTCCTTCAAGGAGATAGGTTTTCCAGCATAATCCTTCACAACCTCACCATCTTGAATCATCCATTCACCCCACTGCTTGTACGCAATCAACATCGCCATCGCAATATCCACGTCACCATCGGTCGCAGAGTGAGAAGGAGACATACTCTCGGTTGTTTCGTCATTTTTCCAACCTGCCAAGTATGGACCAGCGTAATCCGGCAAATTATCACGAAGTTTTGTTCCATCCTTAAATCTCTCAACACCACTCATACGGTTGTCATGAATCCACATATACAAACCGTTGAAAGTTTTCTGGTCGGCGAAAATAGCAGCGGCAAGCAACGCATATCCATCACCTTCCGACACGAACGTACCATAGTTTCCCGGCACATCATCATGGTTAAACGTGATGTAGCGAACCCCACAGTGAGTACCGCCCATATATCTCGCACGGTGCATCATGATATGGTATCCCTCACGCATCGCCTTTTCCATATCGGCATGCGTAACACCCTCCGCATTGTATTTTGCCAAAGATTTTCCACCTCCGGGATATTCCATAAATTGAGGGAATGGGAATGCCGGATTTCCGACGTTGATGTCAGTTTCTATAAACACAGACGGGTCATACGTTCCTCCCTGCTGTGCATAAGTCGAAACCGACCCAAGCACTCCAAACGTCACCAGACACCCAGCAATTAATTTTCTTAAATATCGTTTCATACTCGAAATGATTTGTATTCTAAGTTAAAAAAGCCCGCGCAACAGCGCTCAACTTCCAAAAACCCTATTAGTTAAAACATATTTCGGCAAATATCGTAAATTATTTATTAAAAAAGCAACTTTTAGCCAACAAAAAAAGGTTTCCCTTCAAACTTTTTGTATTTTTTCCTAAAAAACACGATGTTTCCTCAAGAGAACACAAGCCTGCTCCTCTTCGGCTGACGCTAAATGCAATAGCCGCAAAAACATATCAACACACACCCGCAAAAAAACAGCGCACTACTCAAAATGAGCCAACACTCTTTTGCGAATAACCATCATTTCACTCCTGTCTTTTGCTTTTCGCATACTGAGACGGCGACATTCCATATTTTTCGGCAAAGCAGCTGCTAAAATATTTCGGATCTGAATATCCTACCTGATACGCCACATCTGCCACCGAATATTTGCCGCTTGCGAGCATCGTTGCAGCGTACTGCAGACGGAACATCTTAATGTATTCGCTCGGCGAGCATCCTGTTATAGCCTTAAACTTGCGGAACAGCTGCACGCGGCTGAGAGCCGTTTTTTCGGCAAGGAACTCAACCGAGAGTTCCGGTTCTGATATGTTGTTCTGCAGCACTTCAATCACCTTTCTCAAAAACGCGTCGTCTCTGCTTTCCGGCATCTTGTCTGCAGGCATATCCAAAATCTGGCTTCGTAAGAAAGAGCGCTGTCTCTCCTTGTTCTGCAATATAGTGTTAACCTTAGCCACCAGCACCTCGTTGTTGAAAGGCTTCGTCAGATAATCATCGGCACCAAGCGAAAGCCCCTCTACCTGCGAGTCGTCCGAATCTTCCGAAGTAAGCATTATCACAGGTATATGCTGCGAGATAGGGTTAGACTTGAGAGCCGTGCACATCTGCTTGCCGTCCATTTTAGGCATAACCACATCAGAAATCACCAAGTCTGGCAAGATTTGCAAAGCCTTTTCAAGCCCCTCTTCTCCGTCAGAAGCCATCTCTATTTCAAAATAGTTCTGGAAAAGCAGAGCGAGCAAAGACTGCACGTCCGGATTATCGTCAACCAAAAGGAGCGTCTTTTTAGAGGCAAGTTCCATGTTATCGGTCTGAGCAGGCTGCTCCATCATCACTACAGAGGTTTTCTCACGCTTGACAGCCTCGCCTTTAGGCAAACGCACGACCACACGCGTGCCGCCCTCTTCCGGCGAAACGACCTCGATTTCCCCTTTGTTTGTCAGCACAAAATCGTGACAGATATTAAGTCCAAGACCAGAGCCTTTTTCGTTCTCCGTTCCGTTTGTGGATATATTATACTTATGGTCGAACAATTTTGACATCTGTTCCTTGCTGATACCCACACCATTATCCTTCACCTCTATTTCGATAAAATTGTCGCTCTCGGTCACATCAACATCTATCCTGCCTCTTTTCGGCGTGTATTTGATAGCGTTATTCAGCAAATTCCTCACCACGGTCGCGATCATGCGTCCATCTACAAACGCAGCCCGTTGAGTGTGGGAGGCGCAGTTTACCGTTATTCCCTTTTCTGTAGCAGACTCGTGCAGCAGAGAGGCGCAGTCCTTCACAACAGTGTCCAGAAACACATTCTCAGGCGAATAGAATATATTTTTATTCTGAAGCCTTGACCACTGCAGGAGGTTCTCCATCTGGTCCTGAAGTTTCTTTGCGGCCTTTGTGATGGTATTCATTTGAGACGACAGAGTCTCGGAAGCGCTCACAGACTTGTCTTCCTGCAAAAAAGAGAGCATACCCACAACCACTGTCAGCGGATTTTTAAGGTCATGCGCAATGACGGACATGATTTTATTTTTAATAGAGAGAGCCTCGTCCAGATTTCTGTTCTTTTTTTCTAAGCTCTCTTTCTGCATCTGAATCTCGAGCGTCTTTTGCGAAAGCTCCTCCGTGCGGCTCTTCACCTGCCTTTCCAGCTCCTCCTTCTGTTTGTTCAGGATACGCAGCCGCACCTTCACAAAAGCAAAGACAGCCAGCGCCAGCGCCAGCACGACAAGCACCTTGAACCACCATGTTCCCCACCAAGGCGGCAATATTACGATAGTGAGCGGATGCTCCGTCTCGTTGCAGATGCCCTCTTGCGTGCAAGCCCTTACATGAAACTTGTAAGTGCCAGGGTTCAAGTTAGAGAACGAGACACGCTGCGAATGGTCGGCAGGCAGCCAGTTCGGATGGAAACCCTCAAGTTTGTAGAAATACTTCAGCGACTCATGCACGTCCAGATTGACGCTTGTAAATTCCAGAGAGAAGAAATTCTGTTCATAATTCAGCACAACAGACTTTGCAAAAGCGATGTCCTCCTTCAGAATATCGGACGACCCGACCTCCTGCTTCTTATCCCACAGATAGAAACCTTTGAGGTAAACATAAGGGTTTGATTTGATAGGTTTTATATCCTTTGGGTTAACTCTGAAAAATCCGTTTGACGTTCCGAAGAAGAGGTTATTGTTTCCGTCGGTCAGCACAGCACGTTTACTCAAGGTGCTACCTTTCAGGTCAAAACTAAGGTCATACTGCTTCAGCACATCTTCGTCGGGATTAAAAAGATAGACCGCGTCGATAGCTCCAATCCACAAGTTTCCGTTCATATCCTCGGCGATAGAGCGCAAGTCGTTAGGGATTCCCATCTTTTCGCTGTAACTCACGAAACACCGCCTCTGCTCGTCAAACAAGTCAAGCCCTCCAGTTTCGGACACAACCCAGATTCGACCTTTCTTATCCTCATAGCACATCACAATTTCGTTCTGTGAGATGCTACCCTCCTTATTTGAATAGGTATATAGCTTATACTCCCCGTGATTAGTGTAACAAGCCAGTCCGGCACTCGATGAAATCCATAAGCGCTGCTTGCTGTCACGAAGCACATGAGTCACGAAGTGCGGCGTCGTCGCGTTGAACGGAAATTCGTCACTATTGTTCCAGCTCTTGAACTTGCCTGTTCTTCTGTCCAGCCGAGCGAGGCCGCATCCGTCAGTAGCGACCCACACAATAGAGTCTTCCACATGTATTCCATTTATGAAGTTAGACGGGATAGTGAACACATCTTCCGGGTCATTCCTGAAACGCTGCAGTTTATTTGTCTTCAGATTATATTTCACAAGCCCATCGCCCCAGGTCGAATACCAGACAACAGAATCGCTCTCCACCTCTATATCCAACACAACATTGCCAATATTAAAGTCATGCCCCAAGAAACCTTTTTCGTTTGAAAAGAACGTGAGTCCGCCCCCGTCAGTTCCGATTATGACCTTTCCGCTATTCTGCAGAAGAGCCAAGCTAGACACCACATTGTTAGACAGCGACTTGTATCCATCATCTGCACTGCCTTTCTGATAGTAATAGAAAGCATCCATCACGCTGTTAGAGTTCAACATCCAGAATCTGTGAGTGCTTAGCCAGAAATTATCATGAGAATCTTGCAGAATAGAGCTGACTGTCACATTATTCGGGTCCACATTCTCCGGCAACTGATAAGTCAAAGGCTCGTAACGCCTTTTCTTCAGATTAAACAGTGCCAAGTTTCCGTTGACGCTTCCTATCCATACATTATGTTTAGAATCCTCGAAGAAAGACAATATGCTGTTGCTGCATATACCATAAGTTGCGCCGTTCGCAGGATAATGTCCAAGCACCTCGCGCTCTTTCGTCAGATGATAAAACCCTTTGTCCACAGAGCCAAGGAAGACAGTGCCGTCAGAAGCTTTCAGTATGGTCTTAACGCGAGAGCTGACCTTTTCCGCCCCTTTAGTCTTCAGAGGCATGAACGAGCCGTCCTTCTTGTTAAAGATATTAACGCCAATATCAACAGAGCACACCCATATTTCATCGTCAAGGTCAACCAGGTCCATTCCCCAGTTTCCTTTGAAATAAGCGGTATCTTTACGTTCCGGCGAGAAACGGATAAGCGCTTCGGACCCGACCACCCAGAGATAGCCGTCCTTATCTTCCGTCATAGCGTAGGCGCCACGGCTGTTCTGAGTTTTGAAACGCACCCTTTCGAAATTATTATGGACACGGTCATACAGGCAAAGGCCCTCGCCGGTGCAGACCCAAAGTCTTCCTTGCGAATCCTCGAACGACTTGAAGCAGACGTTGCTCGACAAACTATTGTCGTTATTTCTAATCCTCCAATACTTGGTGTATGAATTCCCGTCAAATTTAAGGACACCGCTCCACGTAGAAATCCACAGGAAACCGTAGGAATCCTCTATCACATTATTAACATCCGTGTAAGGAATCCTGCTGTTAGCCACGATAGCGCCAAACCGCTTCGACTCCGCCTGAAGCCGCAACGACATGCTCAACAACACTACTACCGCAAGAATATATTTTATACATTTATACATCACGAACCACTGAGATTATCCGTCCAAATAGCGAACAAGTGCAAAGATACATATTTTTTGCAAAGAAAAGACACCAGATGCGGCAAGAAAAAAAGCCTTTGCCATGATTTTATGACAGTGTAGAAATAGTCCGGTAATCATTCCCTTGCGTTCTACCCTCATACAGACCGAGTTAGCAAAAAAACAAGCCCTCTCTGAAAAATATTTTTCAAATTTATACCAAAACTATTTGCAGAATCAAAAAAAAACACCTACCTTTGCATCGCAATTGAGAAAAACAAATGCGATGGCGGGATAGCTCAGTTGGTTAGAGCGTCGGATTCATAACCCGGAGGTCACGAGTTCAATTCTCGTTCCCGCTACAAAGGCTTCATTTTGAAGCCTTTTTTATTTTTTCCGCTCTTTTAGAAAGATTTTCCCTTATTATTTGCTATATTCGCAGATTATATTTTGAATAAAGAAATTAAACTATTTATTATGGCAGAAAATAATATAGACTGGGCTAACCTATCTTTTGGTTATATGCCTACAGATTACAACGTGCGCTGCTACTACAGAAACGGCGCGTGGGGCGAGATGGAAATATGCTCTGAAGCGACTATCAACATGCACATGGCGGCTACTTGCCTGCATTACGGACAGGAGGCCTTCGAAGGTCTAAAAGCGTTCCGATGCAAAGACGGCAAAATCAGAATCTTCCGCATGGAGGCTAACGCAGAACGTCTTCAGTCAACTTGCCGTGGAATCATGATGCCGGAATTGCCGACAGAGAAGTTCTGCGAGATGATAAAGACTGTGGTGAAAAAGAACGAACGCTTCATTCCTCCTTACGAAAGCGGGGCTTCATTGTACATCCGTCCGTTGCTTATAGGTACAGGAGCGCAGGTGGGCGTGCGTCCGGCTAACGAATATCTTTTCGTTGTTTTCGTAACGCCTGTCGGGCCTTACTTCAAAGGCGGATTCTCTGCTAACCCGTACGTCGTAATTCGCGAGTTCGACCGCTCTGCTCCTCTCGGAACAGGTGTTTACAAGGTCGGCGGGAACTACGCCGCAAGTTTGAGAGCCAATAAGAAAGCTCACGATCTGGGCTACTCTTGCGAGTTCTATCTTGACGCAAAGGAGAAGAAGTATATCGACGAGGCTGGAGCGGCCAACTTCTTCGGAATCAAGAACAACACTTACATAACTCCTGAATCTACGTCTATTTTGCCTTCTATCACAAACCGCAGTCTGATGCAGTTGGCTGAAGATTTGGGAATGAAGGTTGAACGCCGCCAGATTCCTATCGAAGAGCTGGAAACAATGGAAGAGGCTGGTGCTTGCGGAACTGCTGCTGTGATCAGCCCAATCGCTCGCATCGACGATTTGGAGATGAACAAGTCTTACGTTATCTCTAAAGACGGAAAGCCAGGCCCTATCAGCAAAAAGCTGTACGACAAGCTGCGCGCTATACAGTACGGCGACGAGCCTGACACTCATGGCTGGGTAACTGTTATTGACTAATAAAATTCATACTCTCTTTCGCGAAGGCAGCAAGTTAGCTGCCTTCGCTTTTTAATGGAGTGATTTTGTCGGATTTTATTTGTATTTTTGTCATATTAGTTCCTTTGTCAATAGAAAATTTGTTTTTTATTGCAACACTAAGACAAGTGGATTTTCTAACACGATAAAATCCTGAGCAACAAAAGGTTACTCAGGATTTTAAAAAGTTTTATTAATGTAGTGTTGCGGAAATAAGGTATTATATACATGGACAGATTTGACAAATTGTACTATAAAATATTATTATGTAATTAATAAGGAAGATTAAAAATGAAAAAAATGTTAGTATTATTCCTTTGGATAAAAGGACTTATGTTGTTTTCTCAAAACAATATGATAGAGATGTATTCTGATAAAGAGTTGGATTTGCCATTGTCTAACTATGTATCTATGCCTGCTGTGGCTTCATTTAGTGATACAATAGTGAACAAATTTCTAAATTTTGAGTCTTTGGATTATGATGTTTCCTCATCACCAGAATTTTTTAATATATATGATACCGAACCTAGTGAATATGGAATTTCTGGGAAGATTACACAAACCTTCATATTTCAGAAGAATATAGATTTGATTGGACTCGTTCCACTTCATAATGACTTTTATTGTTTTATTCTGAGATCGGAGAATATTAGTTCGATCAAATATGATTTGTGGTGCGTGTCTAAGAAATATGAGGCTTTAGGTCATCTCTGTCTTTTTTATGGATACAAAACTAGAATAGCAGAATCTGATCTAGATTTTATAATGGTTGATTCTGAGATTTTAGCGGACAAAACAATCTTGTGGACTCAAAATGACAGAGGACTTATAACGAAAATAGAGTTTAAATTAAATTCAGACGGAAAATTTGCGCAAGTCAGTCACACTGTAGAAGGAGAATATGAATATTGATTTGGTTGTATAGAGGTGAGTTTCTATTTTTAAGAATCAATAACCAAGTCAAAAAAGATTACCCCAAAAAAACAAATTTTCAGAGAGTGTTATAATACTACTCTCCGAAGTTTGTTATATGCAATGAATAGAGAGATATTTCAAAATTTTTCTATCTTTGTAAAAACTTAAAAAGCAGAAATTATGGGCTTATATCTGAATCCGAAT
>CALGHE010000037.1 GCA_937915765.1 uncultured Bacteroidales bacterium
CAACGGCAAACTGCACCTCGACCAGGCTTGTTCAGGTTAAGGTTAAGACTCCGCCTAATATTTTGGTGTCTGGAGACAAGCAGGTGTGCCCGGAACAGACCTTTACAATCACAGCCAGCGGCGCTGTCTCTTATAAGTGGAACACAGGGGAGGTTGGCGAAACTATCTCTTACGCGCCTAATGCCTCAACTACATATTATGTGACTGGCGTTGACGAGGCTGGCTGCTCTAATACTACAAGCTATACCATAGAGGTTTTGCCGTTGCCGGAAATCTCTATCTCGATGGAGAATTATGCGGGCTGCCCTAACACTCTCGACACTGTTCTGCTTTCGGCGAGCGGCGGCGTGTATTATACATGGTCCAGCGTGCCTCAGCTTGCTGAATTTGACGAGCACCCGCATGCGGAAACTATCTCGGCTCTGGTAGAGGAGGAGACTGTGGTCTCTCTGTTCGGAAGGGATATTCATGGCTGCGAAAATTCAGCAAACGTGAAGATTAAGAAATTGCCGCGTCAGGAGATTGCGTTCGAGGTTGAGCCGCGTATCATCGAGCCGGACAATCCTCATGTGCATTTTAAAGGAAATACGCCGCTTAACAGCACTTGGTACTGGACGCCTGTGCTTGGCGAGAACGAGGTGGTCGAAGGGCGTTCGGTGAAACATAAATACGGAACTACTCAGATTGGAGACTCTGTGACGGTGCTTGTCCGCAGTGTTGACCCTAACGGTTGCGAGTATCATGGTGAGGCTGTGGTTTACGTGTGGAAGGACGTTTGGGCGCCTACCGCCTTCACGGCTAACAACGACGAAAAGAACGAAACGTTCAGGTTCTACGGCGGAAAGTATATCGAAGAGTTCTCTTTCATCATATATAACCGTCTTGGCCAGATTGTCTTCCGTGGCAATAGCATAGATGACGAGTGGGACGGAACTTATGAAGGCATGCCTTGCCCTATTGGCGTGTACGGGTGGGTCGTTCAGTATAAGAGTGACTATAAGGGCATAAAGAAAGAGGGTGAGAAGAAAGGGTTTGTTTCAATCTTAAAATGATGTGATGAGGAGGCTTTTGTTTATAGTTGCGCTGATTGCGGCGGCGTTTAGGACTGCCGCGCAGGATTACACTTTTTCTAACCATAATGTGGTGCCGTTCAGCCTTAACCCGTCTTTGGTCGGTAACGCCAACGCTATTCGCCTAGGAGCGAACTATCGTATGCAGTGGCCTTCGTTAGGGAACCGGTATCACACTGTGAGGCTCTCTTATGACCAGAATTTCTATAAGAGAATGTGCTCGCTGGGTCTCTCTTACGCGCATGACAATATGGCGAACGGTACGATAAAGACTAACGAGGTGGCTGCGGTTTACGGACATACAATCAGACTTTTCGAAGGTTATTTCCTAAGGCTGGGGGCGCAGGCTTCGTTTTTTTATAACAAGTACGGAAGTGATGTGATGTTCGGCGATCAGTATGACTGGAGCACCGGAGAGATTTTTCCTAACACAACCGAGGAGGTTGCAAACTCATCAACGTCTTTCGTGGATTTCTCTGCCGGCGCCGCTTTCGTTATCGAGAACAAACTGACGCTGGGCGCGGCTGTCTATCATCTTGGCGAGCCGGAAAACGGTATTCACGACGAGCAGCAGAGCATCCTCAACCACAGGTATGTGGTGCATGCTAATTATCTTTTCGACTTGCAGTATGCTAACGGTTTGTGGGGTAGGCAGGATTTGTCTGACAAGTATGCGTTTGTGAATGCGGCATATCAGTCTCAGTATAATTTTGATCAGCTTTACGCAGGGGTTGGTGTCATAATCTCGCCGCTGATTGCGGGGGTGTCAATGAAGAGCGACCTTGAAAACATTAACGTGTTCTCTTTTATGCTTGGCGCCACTTACAAGGCTCTTCAGGCTTATTATATTTACGACCTTTTCACTTCTGACGAGAAAAACGGTTCGTGGTCTCATGAGATTTCGCTGATATACATAATTCAGAAGAAGGAGCGTTACCCTTGTCCTGTTGTCTATTGGTGATTTGTGCTTAAGAAAGAGATTGTTGCCTTTATATTCTTTGCCGTTTGATTTTTTTTCAGACGGTTTTTCTTTTTTTTGGCGCGTGTTTTGCATAAGTTTTATTAGATTTGTATAACTTTAATATTGTTTTAGGATGAAACGTTTTGCATTAATATTTTTTTTGCTGATATGTGTCTGCGTGAGTGCCGGCGCAAAAGATAATTTTTCTATATCGCTTCGTGCTGGAGCTGGCGACCACAACTGGACGGCTGGTGGCGTTTTTGGCTATCATATAAACGACTACGTGGCATTCAACGGTGGTGTCCTTTACCAGCGTGTTTATACTCAAGGACCAGAAGGTGAAACTGAAGATTTTATCTGGAAGGTGGAGAATCATAAAAATAATATTCTCATGCCTATATCCGTAAAGGGCTCTCTTCCTTTTGCCGACTTAGGGAAAAAATGCTCTTGGGCTTTTTTCTTGGAGCCGGGGGTGATCTTGCACCTCTTCTCTGCTGACCGCTTCAATGTGGATTACGAAGGGTACAGAGGCAGGTATTACGAAAAATGGTCCGATTATTATACTAAAAACTACGAGTGGATTTATCTCTTCTGGAGCGGACAGGCTGGTGTCGAGTACAGGAATGATGACGTCTCTATTTCGGCTGGTTATGAAATTAATAATCAGGACTATCTGAAGAAGAGGCGCGGAACAAGGCTGCACGGCGTGAAGTTTGACGACCAAATTACCAGACCGCGCAAGTTTTATCACAACGCTTTCGTGAAACTTACGGTGTTTTTTTAAGGTGGCTTAATCGTTGACGAATGGCGGAACTTGATGGATGGGGCGTGATTATGAATCCGAAGGCTGGCAAATGCAGTTCGGATAAGAGTTTGTCTGTCAAGGACGAGCTTGTCCGTGCCGGGCTTAACGGTGAGTTTGTCTTTACGGAGCGGGTCGGGCATGCGGCAGAGCTGGCGGCGGATTTCATGCGCAAAGGTGTGCGCAAGCTGCTCGTTGTGGGGGGCGACGGCTCTTTCAGCGAGGTGGTGAGCGGTGTCTGTATGAACGACGGCGGCGCCGGCGATGTGTTGCTGGCTATCCTGCCGTTGGGCACGGGCAACGATTGGTGCAGATACTGGAAAATAAAGAAGAGCGTGAGATTGTGCGCGGATATTATAAAGCGCGGAAAAACGGAGCGGATTGACGTGGGCCGTTATGAGGAGTGCGGGGCGGATGGTTGTGTTACTCGTTACTTTGTGAACTCGCTCGGACTGGGCTTCGACGCCCGGACGGTGAGGTATGCGGACCTTGTGCGCAAAAAGTTCTCCGGAAAGGCGTGGGCTTACTATATTGCAGTTTTTGCAAGTTTTTTGATGAATAAGTCCGTGCAGTCTAAGTTGTGGATAAACGGAAGTCTTGTTCTGGATGATAGAATATATACTTTGTCTGTTGGCAACGGACCTTTTACAGGTGGCGGAATCAAGCAGACCCCGGGCGCAGACCCTACCGACGGCAAATTTGAAGTGATGGTGATGGTGAGCCCTTCTTGGTGGCAGAGGTGCAAGGCGCTTGCCGGGCTTGCGTGCGGACGGTTGCAGGCTTGCGGTTTTGTGAAGTATTTCGAGGCGCAGTCTGTCGCTATTGATACCTATGGTCTGGAGGCGGAGAGAGACGGAATCTATTCTGATGAAGTGAAAAACATATCTGTTTCGATAGAAAAGGGACGTTTTGAAATGATTGTGCCGTAGTTGCATTCTATTTTAGTGCCGATTTTACATGGGTAGATTTTTTTGTCCGATTGGTTGGTTTTTTATTAAAATAACCTATAACTTTGCAATAGTTAACCCTAATGTCAATATAAAAATTTTAAAAAGTGAAACGGACGTTTTTATGGAGGTTTACGGGTAAAAGTTATCATGGCAGCACCACAAATTTGGTGAGTACAGTGCTTGCAGACTATTTGGGACAGACGACATATTTAGTTAAGCGTTTCGGACCTGACATCGTGATTGGAACAGAAGATAAAGGATACGAGGAAATAACCAGTGACGTATTTCATGAACTTGCGCATGCGAGCCATTTCAGTCAAGTTGGCGTAGGCTACTGGCAGCGTTACGTGGCTGGAGTAATCTTATGTGTTGTAAGTCCAGAACTTTATGGCACATCCGAATCCACGAACGTTTATTCCGGCTACATCGGCGTTGGCGAAATGTGGGGCTACTTTATGGAAGAGGCAATGTTGGCTCAGTGGAAAGGGTATGAATTTTCAAAGGGGGATGTCTCATACGACTATTGGTTTAAACCTCAAGTGTATGGATATTTGTATGAGAAGAATGAAAAGGTGAGTGGGAATAGACATTTGCAAATCAAAGACATATACAAATGTCTAAATTCGTCAGTCACAACACAATACAAATTAAAAAAAGAATTAATCAACAAAAATCCAAGTAAGAAAAATGAAATTGAGAAGACTTTTTAATATTATAACTAAAGTTGAACTTTTGTTACTTGTTTTGACTTCATGTGACCCTATTGATCATGTTGATAATTATGTGTCATGGAGTATTGAAAATAGGAGTGCTGAAAATTTAGAGATATGGAAGTTTTATGATGGTGGAAATGTTGTAGAACATTCTTTATTTGCAGGAGATGATTACAAGTTAAATATGGAGGAGTGTTATGATTCGGACACGATGGCATTTGAAAGCCCTATAGGAAAATGGGACTCTGTTTGTGTGGCTGATGAAAAAGGCATGAGTTTTTTCAAAAAAACTTTGTCGAGTAAATCTAATTGGAGTCTAAGTATAAAGTCTGGTGATTCTATACCAGATGGGGAAGGCCCAAGTTTCTCTGAATACGACACTTGGTACGACTACACCTTCACCATCACAGACGAGATGCTTGAAGCAGCAAGGAAAGGAGGCGGAGAGTGAGCGCTTAGGCGCTTGCTCTTCTGTTTTTTTGCTCTTTTTTGCACGGAATGCCCTAATTGTGAAAATAATCGTCGGTTTTATATGTCTCTCCTTAACTCATTTCATTATCTTTGCGGAGATTTTAATTTGTATTTTATGATTCCGAAAATAAAGCATCTGGACTCAGGCAATTTCTTTCTGCTTGCCGGTCCGTGTGTTATCGAGGGCGAGGAGATGGCGCTCAATATTGCAGAAAGACTCGTGGATGTGTGCGACAAGCTGAAAATACCTTTTGTATTCAAAGGTTCGTACAGAAAGGCTAACCGCTCCAGAATGGACTCGTTTTCCGGTATCGGCGACGAGAAGGCGCTGCAGATACTGAAAAAGGTGAGCGAGCGTTTTGATGTGCCGGTCGTGACAGATATCCACTCTGCGGCCGAGGCGGCTATGGCGGCCGAGTACGTGGACGTGCTTCAGATTCCGGCTTTCCTTTGCAGACAGACGGATATTCTTGTGGCGGCTGCCGAAACTGGCAAGGTCGTGAATATCAAGAAGGGGCAGTTCCTCTCTCCTGAGGCTATGCAGTTTGCCGCCAAAAAGGTGGTGGATTGTGGCAATGAAAATGTTATGCTGACGGATCGTGGCACGAGTTTCGGCTATCAGGACCTAATCGTCGATTACAGAGGTCTGACGGAAATGCAGAAGTTTGGCTTCCCTGTGGTGCTGGACATTACGCACTCGCTGCAGCAGCCTAACCAGACGTCGGGCGTGACGGGCGGAAATCCGCACTTGATTGAGACTATCGCGCGCGCTGGCGTGGCGGTCGGGGTGGACGGCTTGTTTATGGAGACGCACCCAGATCCGAGCGTGGCTAAGTCGGACGGTGCCAATATGTTGCGTCTAGACCTTGCCGAGGCCCTTTTGTCCAAGCTTGTGCGGTTGCGTCAGGCTGTGAATGATATTCGTTAATAGTTAAGGTGGGTTCTATAAATTCATTTCGAGGAATTTTTGATTTTGTTTCAAGTAAATTGCTGAGCGAAAGAAGGGAGCAGTGCTGGCACTGTGACCGACTGACAATCAGTAAGTTGCCGAAACAAATCAAAAAATGCCGAAAAGTTTATCAACCCACGATTTGTACTTTTAAATTATAAACGGTGATTTTATAGAACTCACCTTAATATTGAACTTTTTTGATGATACAGATTGATGATACTATATTGAGCTTCGACGTGTTCAAAGAACGTTTCTTGTGCGATATTTCTGCCTGCAAAGGCGAGTGCTGTATCGAGGGCGATTCTGGCGCTCCGCTCGAAAAATCTGAAGTGCAGGTGCTTAAGGATATTCTGCCTGCGGTGTGGAACGACCTGTCCGACGCCTCTAAGAGGGTTATAGAGGAACAGGGCGTCTCTTACGTGGATTCTGACGGCGACGATGTGACTTCGATCGTGAACGGACGCGAGTGCGTCTTTACTTATATGGATAAGGACGGCATCTGCAAATGTGCTATAGAGAAGGCGTACCGTGAGGGCAAGATTGATTTCTACAAACCTATCTCGTGCCATCTTTATCCTATCAGACTCACTAAGTACAAAGATTTCATTGCGGTGAACGTGCATCGCTGGAAGGTCTGCAACTGCGCGTTTGAACTTGGGAGGAAAAACAGTCTGCCGGTTTACAAGTTCTTGAAAGAGCCGCTTGTAAGATGTTTTGGAGAAGAGTGGTACGAGCAGGTGGAAGTTGCGGCGGCTGAACTTGAAAAAAGTGATGTTTTTAAATGATGAAGTGTGTTTATGAACAGAATTGTGGAATATGGAGCTTTGCCTAACGGGGTGCGTGTTGTGCATCAGCAAGACAATTCGCCTGTGGCGTATTGCGGGTTCGCTATCAATGTGGGCACTCGCGACGAGCTGGAGCACGAGTCTGGCATGGCGCACTTCGTGGAGCATCTGCTGTTCAAAGGTACGGAAAAACGAAGGTCAAGGCATATCCTGAACAGACTGGAGGAGGTGGGCGGCGAATTGGACGCTTACACTACAAAGGAGGAGACGTTCGTCTTTGCTACCGTGCTTACGGCGGACTTCGAACGGGCTATGGAACTTTGCTCCGACATCGTTTTCCACTCTGTCTTTCCTCAGTCCGAAATTGACAAGGAGGTGGATGTCATTATCGACGAAATTAATTCGTACAACGATTCGCCTTCTGAGCTTATATTTGACGAATTCGAGTCCATCGTGTTTCATAATGAGCAGCTGGGCAGAAGCATTCTGGGGGATGCGGAATGCCTTAAAAATTACCGGACGGACGACGCTCTTAGGTTTGTGAAGCGAAATTACAAGACAGACAGAATCCTTTTCTTCTCTAAGGGTAATATCCCTTTTAAGAAAGTGATGGCTTGGAGCGAGCGTTATTTTGGCGCGTTTGTAAATAGCGGGAATGGTTTTCTTCGCAGCAAGCCAAGTCTGTATGTGCCTAAGCGTCTGGAGGTTGTGAAGGACACGCATCAGGGGCATCAGATAATTGGTGCGAGGGCCTACTGCCTGACCGACGACAGGCGCCTTCCGCTGCACTTGCTGAACAACGTGCTTGGCGGCCCTTGCATGAACAGCAGGCTGTCTATCGCTTTGCGTGAAAAGAATGGAATGGCTTACAACGTGGAGTCTTCCTACACCGCATATTCGGACTCTGGAATCGTGATGATTTATTTCGGAACGGACCAAAGGAACATGAAGAAGTGCGAGTCGCTCGTGATGAAGGAGCTGAAAAAGTTGAGAGAGCAGAAAATGTCTGACTTGCAACTGTTCAGGGCTAAGAAGCAGCTGCTGGGGCAGCTTGCCATATCTCAGGAAAATTCCGAAAGCTATACGCTGAACATGGCGAAAAGCGTGCTGTTTTTTGACCGTTACGAGTCGTTGGAGGTGGTGGCGGAACGCATAGAGGCACTTACTGCAACAGATCTGATTAATGTGGCGAACGATGTTTTTGCAGAAGACCGTCTCTCTGTTTTGACTTATGTCTGAAAAATTTTTTTGATTTTTTTTGAAAATAAAAGTGTTTCGTAAACTTATTTTATTATATTTGTGAATATTGACATTCGGAAAGGCAAGTCCTTCCGATTTATAGTGTGTTATTATTGAACAGTTTAACTAAAATTTCGTGTTTATGAGGTGCTTTTTATCTTTTTCAATATTGGCGGCGTTGTTTTCGCTTGTGTCTTGCGGTGGCGATGCCGCGGATGGTAGTTCGGTCGCAGAGCCCAAGTCTGAGTCTGGTATGTCAAAAACTCGTTATGTGGATGTGATGTATGACATCCAGTTGTTGGCGGATAATGTTCCGTATTCGAATGGATTCGGAATCGCTCAGGGGCAGGAGCGGCGATTGTCTATTCATGCCCCTCAGAATGATGGAGAGAAAAACAGGCCGGCGATCGTTTTTGTGGGCGGAGGCGGTTTTGTTGACGTTTCGCAGGATTGCGTGCATGATTTGAGCGTGACAATGGCGCGCAAAGGATATGTGAGCGTGGTGCCGGCTTACAGCTGTATCTCGGCTCCTGAATTTGCAAAGGATAGTTTCGAGTTTGTCTTGAAAAAGGCGGCAGAGGATTTGGATGAAGCGGTTAGATGGATTAAAAGCAAGTCTGAAAAGTATGGCGTGAACGCAAACGAGATTTATATCGTGGGATATTCGACCGGAGCCGATGTGGTTGTCAACTATTACTACACCGACGCTCTTGTTGAGGATGCTGAAAGAGAGGGTGTGCGCGGAGTTGTCGCTATATCGGGAGGCAATATTCTGAAGTCTGAACTGAATAAGGATTTGCCGAAAGGGGCTACTGCAAAATGTCTGGTTGTCAGCGGAAAGTGTCATGACAGAAGCTCGTGCGGCGGGCTTGACGCGGCTAAGGCTTTGTGCAAGTATCTTGGTGATATTTCTGAATCGTGCTACATGGAAGATGAATGCAACAAGTTTGTCCGCGGAAATGAGGAGGACGAGTTGCAGGAGTGTGTCACCTCTTTCCTGAAGAAAAATATGTTAAGGTGAGTTTTATAAATTCACCGTTTATAATTAAGAAAGTATAAATCAAGGGGGGAGCTTTTCGACACTTTTTGATTTCTTTCGGCAGCTTGCTGTTTGTCAGTCGGGCGCAGTGCCAGTGCTGTTTCCTTCTTTCGCTCAGCAATTCACCCGAAATAAATTAAAAATTCTTCGAAATGAATTTACAGAACCCGCCTTAAATGGTAAATAATGGTAGAAATAGGTAAACTGAATAAACTGAAAATACTTCATTTTGATGATAATGGTAATGCGTATCTTGATGGAGGCGCGGAGGGTGAGTTGTTCCTGATGAAGCGTGAAGTGCCGGAAGGTGCGGAAAAGGGCGGCGAGGTGGAGGTCTTCGCTTATCGCAATGCTAAACGTGATGTGATTGTGACTGCGGCTCTGCCGTTCGTTATGCCGGGCCAGTTCGGCTATCTTGAGGCTACTGACGTGTCTAAGGCTGGAGCGTTGCTGGACTGGGGGCTGGCAAGGCCTCTCTTTATGCCGTCAAGAGAGATGAGGACTGTAATGAAGCCGGAACGGAGTTATTTGGTTTATGTCTATTATGATGAAAATACTAAGCAGATTATCGCAACTTCTCGCGTGGAAAGGTTCTTGGGATTGGCCTTGCCCAAGTATAAAAGAAACGACAGAGTGAAAGTGCTGGTGACTGCAAAGACTGATATTGGTTATAAGTGCATCGTTGATGATGCTTACTGGGGCATGATTTATAAAAATCAGGTCTATCAGCCTGTCGATCTGATGAGCGAGCTGGACGGATTTGTCAGTTCTGTCCGTGAAGACGGAAAGGTGGACGTGACTCTGCAGAAAATCGGAATTGAGGTGGTGGACAAACTTGGCTGGGCTATTCTTGATGAACTGGAGCGTTGCGGCGGTTTCTTGGCTTTGTGCGACAAATCTTCGCCTGAGGAGATTATGGACAGGTTCGGCTGTAGCAAGAAGGCTTTCAAGAAGACGATAGGGGCGTTGTTTTATGAACGTCTTATCGTTATTGAGGATAACGGAATCAGACTGAATAAAAAGGAGAAGAAGTGACTTTGAACTCTATAGATTCTGTAATTGATGGGGCGTATAAAAGGTGCGAATATCCGTCGTTGGATTGGCAGCAGAGGTGCTGGGCTTCTTCGCGTCCGCTTGAAGGTATGTCTTTGCTCGACGCTACGCCGGTGTTCAGGAATACGCTCATAAAGTATAGGGCTTTGTTGGCTTCTGGCGCAAATCTTGTCGTGGGAATTTCTGATGTGATGCCTTATGACAGTAACGTGGTGCGCCTGCTTGAAAAGGCTGGTGTTGAGGTGATTGATGCAGGTCTGGCAAAAGGACGTGCGTTTGATGTGGTGATGGACTGTGCCGGAGCGTTCGCTTCTGTTGAGGCTAAATTCGGATATGTGGAACTGACAAAATCGGGCGAAGCTGTGTATAAGAATTGTCAGAAGCCTGTGTTTGTTGCTGATGGTGGCGAAATAAAGAAGATAGAGACTTGCTTAGGTACTGGCGAGAGTTATTTTCGCGCGTTGCGTCAGCTCGGCTTTGATGGGTTCAGCGGAAAAGATTTGGTGGTTTTCGGTTCAGGGAAAGTCGGGACCGGCATAATATTGCATGCACTCAAATGCTCTATGCGTGTAACGGTGATTACCGACCTTAACACGTTAAGGGGAGATTTTGATAAAAAACTGAAAGCTGTGTCTATGAACGATTCTGAGCAGGTCGCGCGTGCGGTCAGAAACGCAGATTTTGTCGTTACTGCGACTGGAGTCAGAGGGGCGGTGCAGAGCGTCTGTCCGCTGGAGGCTGTGCTTTCGAGCAAGGCGGTTTTTGCAAATATGGGTGTGGAGGATGAGTTTGGCGAGCGTGTTGAGGCTGGCAGAGTTTTGCAAAATAAGCAGACCGTGAACTTTATTCTTGAAGAACCCACTCAAGTGCGTTATATTGATGCTACTATGGCTCTTCATAATGCGGGGGCTTTATATCTCGTTTCAAACAAAAGTTTGGAACGAGGACTTGTTTATCCGCCGTCAGAGATGGAGACGAAACTTTTTGATGTTATGCGTGCTAACGGTTGCATATCAGACGAATTGGATTTGTTATGAAGTTGATGACTTGTAAAAGCTCTATAGACTTTTTAATTTGTCTTTGTTTTAATTTGTGTTTTTTAGATGGATTCTATAACTTACGTCGATATGTTTTCTTAAGGCTACTTCTATAATTTACGATTTTAAATTATTCTTGTAATAAATTCCGTTTCGGATGCTTTTGAATTCTTTTGCTTATCTTGCTCATATTCGCTCAGTCACGATGTCCGCGAATATAACTAATCTAAGCAAAATGCTCGTCAAAATCATCTCGACCTAATTTATAGACGTTGCCTTAAATAAAAAACATTATCTTTGCAAAAAACAGAAACATGAAGAAGAGATTCAACACCACCGGCAGCTGCAACCCTGCCCAGCACTATATGGTTGACACGAGCAGGAAGCTCGCGCAGATAGAGGAGTACATCGAGGAGGGTTTGTACTTCACCATCAACCGTGCCCGGCAGTTCGGCAAAACCACAACGCTGAAAGCTTTGTTCAGAAACTTGTCTGAGCAGTATGTCGTCATATCTATCAGTTTTGAAATAGGAGATGCTATTTTTGATTCTGTAGAGGGTT
>CALGHE010000038.1 GCA_937915765.1 uncultured Bacteroidales bacterium
ACAAAAGCGCAGGAAGCGCGCTTCAACAGATAAAGGAGAAAAACTATTGTCAGGCGTTGAACAACTACAAAGGCGACCTGCTTTTCGTAGGCGTTAATTACGACGAGAAAACTAAGGAACACAGCTGCAAGATTGAGCGGCTGGAAAACTGACAAGCGTGCGGAACTCTGTATAGGTGAGTTCTATAAATTCACCGTTTATACTTAAAAAGTACAAACCGTGGGTTGATAGACTTTTCGGCACTTTTGATTTTTTTTGTAACTTACTGATTGCCAGTCTGTCACAGTGTCTGCACTGCTCCTTTCTTTCACTCAGCAATTTCCTCGAAATGAATTTATAGAATCCACCTTAAACTATAGGTAGCTTCTATAAATTACGTTCTTTATTGTTTTTGTCATAAATTACATTCCGGATACTTTTGAAATCATTTAGTTCGCTTTCCCGACAAATGCGTTTTGAATATGCAGAATAAAAAGCCGTGTTTTTTGCAAAACTCTTCAAAAAATAGCGTTAGAATTAAAAACAATTCGATACTTTTGTATTGGAATTAGATAGTTGACTGAAAATTCTTTCTGTCAGTTATCCGTTTAAATTTTCAAACAGTTTATTAAGTAAAAATAACGATGGTCAAAAAAAATATAGCTATTGTGGCAGGAGGAGACCAGTCTGAGGTGATTGTCTCTTTGAAGAGTGCGGCGGGAATCTACTCCTTCATAAATAAGGATAAGTACAATTTGTATGTTGTCACTATTATTGGCGACAAGTGGGAGGCGGAGCTGGAAAACGAAAAGTATGAAATTGACAAGAATGATTTCAGCTTCACCTGCAGCAAATTCGGCAAAGTCACGTTCGACTGTGCTTATATCACTATACACGGAATACCTGGAGAAGACGGCAAGCTGCAAGGTTACTTTGACCTGATCGGGATGCCTTACACTTGCTGTGGTGTTCTTGCTGCGGCTCTTACTTATAACAAGTTCACATGCAACAATTACCTGAAAGGCTTTGGCATTAACGTGGCAGACTCTTTGAGGCTGCGTAAAGGACAGGACCTGACAGACGAGGAGGTGATGGACAAGGTTGGGCTGCCTTGCTTCATCAAACCAAATGTGGGCGGCAGCAGCTTCGGTGTTACAAAGGTGAAGAGCAAAGAGCAAATCAGCCTTGCTGTCAAAAAAGCTTTTGAGGAGGGTGACGAAGTTATTGTTGAACGTTTTATGCAAGGTACGGAAATTACTTGCGGGATATATAAAACCGCAGATAAATGTGTGGTGCTCCCCATCACCGAGGTTGTGAGCCATAACGAATTTTTCGACTATGACGCCAAATACAAAGGTGAGGTGGAAGAGATTACCCCTGCAAGGCTTTCGGCAGAACTTACAGCTAAGGTTCAGAGCATAACATCAGAGATTTACGATATAGTTGGGGCCAAGGGCATTATCCGTGTTGACTATATTATTACGGATGGAGATGTGGTGAATGTGCTTGAGGTGAACACAACGCCGGGCATGACTCAGACCAGCTTTATTCCTCAGCAAGTGCGCGCGGCCGGACTTAACATAGAGGATGTGATGAGCGATGTTATTGAACACGCCATAATTGAAAAATATAATTGATCTATTTAATTTTAATTAGACATGGCTTTTTATCCGCAATTGATTATAGACGCTCTTAAACACGTGCGTTATCCCGGAACTGGAGAGGATATAGTTTCGGCTGGAATGGTGGAAGATAATATTCGTATAGACGGGAATAAAATCAGTTTCTCTCTTGTGTTTGAAAAACAGAACGACCCGTTTGCTAAATCGCTGGTGAAGGCTTGCGAGCAGGCGGTTCTGACTTACGCAGGCGAGGAGGCTGAAATTAAAGGGAATATTGATGTTCGCTTTAAGGCGGTGGCTAAGGTTGACCCAGAAAACCCGCTTCCTTTGGTGAAAAATATAATAGCGGTGTCGTCGGGCAAGGGTGGTGTCGGAAAATCGACAGTCTCTGCAAACCTTGCAGTCGCTCTTGCAAAGGCAGGTTATAAGGTTGGGCTTCTTGATGCGGACATCTTTGGGCCGTCTGTGCCTAAAATGTTCGGCATGGAAGATGCTCGTCCTGTGCTTGAAGAGGTTGACGGACGTGATCTTATCCGTCCTGAAGAGCGATATGGTGTTAAACTGCTCTCAATAGGTTTTTTTGTCAATCCTAAGGATGCGGTATTGTGGCGAGGCGGAATGGCGAGCAACGCTCTTAAACAGCTCATAACAGATGCTAATTGGGGCGAGCTTGACTATTTTGTGCTGGACCTTCCGCCGGGAACGAGCGACATTCATCTGACGCTGGTGCAGACTCTTGGCATTACGGGCGCGATTGTGGTCAGCACTCCGCAGCAGGTGGCGCTTGCAGACGCTCGAAAAGGCATTAGCATGTTTATGGGAGAAAAGGTAAATGTGCCAGTGCTTGGACTTGTTGAAAACATGGCTTGGTTCACTCCGGCAGAACTTCCGGAAAATAAATATTACATTTTCGGTAAAGAGGGCTGCAAACGTTTGGCAGAAGAACTGAATGTGCCTTTGTTGGGCCAGATTCCTATCGTTCAGAGCATTTGTGAAAGCGGAGACAGCGGCGAGCCTATCGCTTGCAAAGATGATTCTGTTGTCGCTCAGGCATTTGCCGCGCTTGCAGGGCAGGTTGTGAAGCAGACGGAACTCAGAAATTCGACCAAGGAAAAAACAAAGAGAGTTGTTGTGACAAAAAAATAAATGTCGAGATTTATACAGAAGAGGGCGTGTTGAAACCAATACGCTCTCTTTTTCGTTTTTGAAACAGGAAATAGATTTGTCAAAAAGAGTAGTGGTATTTTGTAAAATAAGTGTGGCTAAATTTGATAATATAAATCTTAAAACGTAAATTCGAGAATTTAAAAAAATCATAAACCATAGGAGGATAAGAAATGAAAAAAATTAGAAACTTTTTTGTTTTGATGACAGCTGTTATTTTGGCTGTAAGCGTGACTTCTTGTATAGAAGATGATTCGGGGCCGTCATATGGACCTCACATCAAATTTGTTTTGGATGAAGAAGCGTCTATCTTAGAAACTGTTGACAAGACAGTGGAAGATGACAAAGAAAAAGGTATTGATTATGCTATCGTTGACTATAGATCTGCATCTGAGTACGAAGAGGGGCATATAAAAGGTGCTGTGAATATCCCTGCGACGGTATCTAATACATCTTCTGAAGATGCGGAGTTTTGTGTAGAACTGCTGAAACGTTTTGATACAAGCACTCGTCTTTATTTCTATGGCGACGGTAAGGATGGCAATTTGGAATATGTGGTTCCTGGACGTGCGTCAAATCTTGGTTTCGGAAGAAACAACTCTATAGTTCTTGTCGGGGGTTATGACAAGTGGAAACCGTACGAAGACCATTTTCAAAAATAAAACAAACGCTACAGACTAAAGCCTGCTTTTTGCGGGCTTCTTTTGAACGGGTGAAAAGCCTTTTCTTTCAGAGTGTCGTTCTATTGTCTTGTGATATTCAATCAAATAACAATGTTAATTTTTGGAATGAGCTAAAAAAACATGAGGTAAAATTTGAATTTTAGAAACAAAAAACATACATTTGTCCAAATTTTTTAATTATTTATATAATCAGGAGGATAAAAAATGAAAAAACTTAGAGGATTTTTTGTATTCGTGGCAGCTGCGGTCTTTGCAGTGTGCGCAACATCTTGCAGTAGTGATGATGAACAACTTGGCCCTCATACCAAGTGGGTTTTGGACGAAAAAGCGTCTATCTTGGAAACTGTTGACGAGACAGTGAAATATGACAAAGAAAACGGTATTGATTATGCCATCGTTGACTATAGGTCTGCATCTGATTACGAAGCAGGTCATATGAAAGGTGCTGTGAATATCCCTGCAACAGTTCAAAATACAGATTCTGAAAAAGCAGAATTTTGTGTGAAATTGAAGGAAATGTTCCCTACAAGCACTCGTCTTTATTTCTATGGCGACGGAAAAAACGGAAACTTGGAATATGTAGTTCCTGGTCGTGCGTCAAAACTTGGTTTCGGAGAAGCAAAATCAATCGTCCTTGTTGGTGGTTATGACAAGTGGAAACCGTACGAAGATCATTTCCAGAAATAAAATATGCGTCAATGATTAAGCCCGCTCCATCGAGCGGGCTTTTTTTTATGCAACATTTGTGACGAGGTTGGAACTATATTAAAATATAAATTATTGATTTTTAGTTTAATAGTTTGTCTGTAAAATCAAAAAAATAATGATATGAGCTATTGTTTTTGCCTGAAAATTTTGTCAGTTTAGACTATATTGCTACTTTTAGGAGTTGAAATTTAATAAATAATAGAAACTAAAACTATGTCGGTAAACAAAGTTATTTTAGTAGGAAGGGTCGGTAAAGACCCTGAGGTGCGTTACGTAGAAAAAGATGTGCCTGTGGCAAATTTTATACTTGCGACAACAGACCGGGCCTACACAGCCCAGAACGGAACGCAGGTACCGGAGCGTACGGAGTGGCACAATATTGTAGTATGGCGCGGGCTTGCGAAGGTTGTGGAGAATTATGTGCGGAAAGGAACGTCGCTCTATATTGAGGGCAAACTGCGTACTCGCTCTTGGGAAGACCAAAGCGGAGCTCGCCGCTACATTACAGAGGTTTATGCAGATAATCTTGAGCTGCTCGGCTCGAGACCGGAGGGAGGTGTGCCTCCGCTTCAGTCTAGTGGCGGTCAGAATACGGCGGAAGGTCAGCCTCAGCAACCTCAGCCACAGTCTGCAGTGCCAAGCGGAGCGCAGATTTACGGAGCCGAATCAAAAGGAAATGACGCAGAAAAGGATGACGACCTTCCTTTCTGATAAGTTTTGACCTAAGGTCTGAATCTTCTTTTTGCCTTAAAGTTACTTAGCAAAAGGAAGATTCCTCTTTTTTTTAAGCAGTTTTTCCAACGTGTTTTCATGAAGGCAGGCTCAAAATATGGTCAAAAATTCAATAAAACAGGAAAACCGCATGTTTTTTTGAAAAAAATATCGAAAAATATTTGCTGATTAAAAATAAAGCCTTACCTTTGCACCGCAGTTGAGAGAAAACAACTACCGAGATGTAGCGCAGTCCGGTTAGCGCATCTGGTTTGGGACCAGAGGGTCGGGGGTTCGAATCCCTTCATCTCGACGAAAGCGACAAGTGATTTTCAGTTGTCGCTTTTTTGTTTTTATGTTTCGGCGACTCTGCCTTTGTGAAACTTTGACTTCTGAACAAAAACGTGAGGCAACTTTCGGGCTGGCAGATTCGGCGGCGTTAATGCCGAAAACTCTATTAGTTGTTTTTATGACAAAGATGAAAAGCTTGGCTAAGCAGACCGCGGTCTATGGGCTTAGCAATATGTTGGGCAAATTCCTGAACTGGTGTCTGGTGCCTCTTTACACATACGTGCTGACTAATTCGGCAGAGTATGGTGTTGTCACTAATTTGTACGCATGGACAGCTCTGCTGCTTGTTATCTTGACTTATGGGATGGAGACTGGATTTTTCCGCTTTGCAAACAAAGAAGGCCATGAGTCCAAAAAAGTTTACAGCACGATACTTTGGTGCGTGTTCGGGACTTCGGCTCTGTTTGCGTGCGCGGGGGTGCTTTTTTCGGACGGCATAGCAGAGGCTTTGGGCTATTCGGCGCACCCCGAATACGTTTCCATTATGTGCGTTATTGTGGCGATGGACGCTTTTGGCTGCATCCCGTTTGCGTATTTGAGGTATGAGAACAAAGCGTTGAGGTTTGCGCTTCTTAAACTGCTCATGATACTTGTAAACATAGGCTTTAATCTTTTTTTCCTTGTGGCTTGCCCTAAGATTATGGAGGTCGCGCCGGAAACTGTCAGCTGGTTTTACAGGCCGGATTACGGGGTGGGCTACGTTTTTGTGTCGAACCTTTTCTCTACCATATTTGTTACGCTGATGTTGACTCCGCAAATATGCAAGGCGGGCTTCTGTTTCGACAAAGCATTGCTTCGGGCTGTGCTGAAGTATTCCTTGCCTTTGCTTGTGCTGGGGGTGGCAGGTATTATGAATCAGACAATTGACAAAATAATTTTTCCGTATCTTTTGCCAGACAGAGCGGAGGCCGACGCTCAGCTGGGCATCTATGGCGCGTGCTTCAAGGTTGCCATGGTGATGATGGTCTTCACGCAGGCTTTCAGGTACGCCTATGAGCCGTTCGTCTTTGCGCAGAACAAAGGAGGAGACAAGAAGAAGGAGTATTCTGACGCAATGAAGTTCTTCATCATTTTTTCGTGGCTGATATTCCTTGGGATGGTCTTCTACATAGACATTCTGAAACTTGTCATACGGAGCGATTATTGGGAGGGCCTGAGGGTTATTCCTATCATCCTTGTGTCGTACCTTCTGCAGGGGGTGTTCTTCAATTTGTCGCTGTGGTACAAGCTGACAGACAAAACTCAGTACGGAGCGTATCTTTCGCTGATAGGGCTTTGCGTCATATTGTCGGTCAATGTGATTTTTGTGCCTAAATTCGGATATATGGCCTCGGCCTTCGCATCTATGGCATGCTATTTTGTTGTTGTGGTGCTCTCTTATGTTTTAGGGCAGAAGTACTATCCGGTGCGTTACGACTTGAAGTCTGCGGCTCTGTATTCCGTTGTGGCGATGGCCATGTATATGGTAAGTCAGGCTTATTCGGACTGCAATGTGTGGTTTAAGTATGCAGTCAATACAATATTAATGATTTTATACGTTGTGATTATAGTGAAACGGGATTTGCCGCTGAAGGCTCTGCTGAGGAGGTGAATGTAAGACAGACAACCGACGTTAGAACCGCAGCCCGTGCAAAATGTGGGCGGAACACGATTTCATTAAGTTTACAACGTTAAAAAAAAGTGAAAAAATAGCATCTAAAATGCGTGCCGAACCATTTTTTATTTATATTTTTGTGGTTTGGATAGAAGAACTTTATTGAAAATAAGTAAAATAAAATAAGGATCATAAGTAAATGAAAAAGCTTCAATTAACTTTGATTGCCGCATTTATGTCTTTTGCGGCAGTCTTCGGACAGGGGCAGACAGAGCAGATGTCGGGCTCTTTCTCCTGCAAAGCGAAGTACGCCACAGGTAAGAACAACTACCTGATGGACACTTGCAAGGTAGATTTCACCTACAAGTTGATAATGGGAAACCCGGCCTATTCGGCTAATGTGGTTTGGTCTGGAAAAGACAACTTCGTTCATAACAAGTCTAAAATCTCTTACGGACAATTGTCTGAGTTCCCGGATTTGAAAAGACGTTTCGAACTTATTTCGCCAAAAAGCGCAAAATATACAATCACTGTTATGTTCTATTCTGACAAAGCAAAGGCTTACATCGCTTCTGCTACAACTCAGATTGATGTGACTAATTTGGAAAAGGCTGGCGAAAACGTGGCTTTGCCTATGTTTAAGAAGGGAGACTGGAAGTCTTTGTTCAGCAATGTCGTGATTGGTAAGCAGAACAAGGAAAAGCCGGGCGTGACTATCGCAGACGCTGCTTTGGACGATTTCTTCAAGATTGAAAGGCTTACAGTGGGCAAACTGGACAATGAAGCGCGCGGATTCGGATTCAGATTGCGCCGTGTGTTCAACAACTCTACAAGAATGGACGTGGTCAAGGCTGAAATGAGCGTTGAATGGGACGATGTGGACTATGACTATATTGTTTCTGAAGTTAAGAAGAAAAACGAGTCGGCTAAGTTCTTCGAAAAAAAGGACACTGCAAAGGCTGTTGAATCTTACTATTCAAACCGTAAGTACCCGGCCTCTGTGAGCTTGAACCAGGACGACTTCTGGCGTACTACTTTGGTGCCTTACGAAATGTGGATGAGCGATATCGCCAAGGCTGACGATTTGTTCAAGAAGCAGAAATGGTCAGAGGCAAGCTTGTATTACAAAAAAGCTTTGGCTGCAGATTCTACATTGCACTACTCGGCAAGAAAACTTGCTAAGATTCAGGAGTATGTGGAATACAAGTCAATGCGTAATGTGGGCGACCTTGAGCTTGTCTATGTTGAAGGTAGCGGAAACGTTAAGTCGTTCTATATAAGCAAAACTGAGATTACTCAAAGTCAGTGGAGACGTGTAATGGGCAAGAATCCTTCTGGATTCCAAGGTTGCCGTGACTGTCCGGTTGAAAATGTTTCTTGGGAAGAGGCTTTGGAGTTTGTAAAGAAACTGAGCGAGCAGACCGGTATGAAGTACCGCTTGCCAAGAGCTGTTGAGTGGGAATATGCTGCAAATGGCGGTGTGGATAACGTGCCTTCTTTGTTCAGCGGAAGTAACAACCTCGACGAAGTGGCTTGGTGCGCCTACAACTCTGAGGATATGACTCACTCTGTTGCCAATAAAGCTCCTAACGAACTTGGCGTTTATGATATGACAGGTAATGTGAGCGAATGGGTAGCTGACAGCTATGACAAAAACACTCGTATCGTCAAGGGTGGTTCTTGGGCTGACGACGCTCAGAACAGCGCAATCACAGGCATGGAAAAGTTCAATTTGAAGCATAAGAGCAAATTTATTGGCTTCCGTGTATGTCAGGACGAGTAATCTTTGTGAAACTTTTTATTTAGAATCAAAAAAAATGAAAAAACTCATTTATTTATTTATAGCTGCAAGCTCGTTGGGAATGACGGCTGTAGCCCAGAATCCAAATGACATAAAGGCAAGAAACCTTTATTTTGAAGCTCTTGACGAATTTGACTCGAAGAAGTACCAGAATGCTTTGAACACTATCGCAAAGGTTGAGAAACTTCTTGGTGGTAAGTCTAATGCTCGTCTTTATTATTTGGCAGCTAAGGCTAACTTTAATTTGGGTAATTATGATGCGGCCAGCACGGCTTGCAAAAACTATTTCGTCTCTATCCCTCGTCTGGATCCGGGCTATGATGAGATGCTGGGGCTTTCAAGCTCTTTGGAGGCTATATCTATTGCAGCTCAGAAGAAAATTGCGGAAGAGGCTGAACAGCGCAAGATTGCAGAGGCTGAACGTATCAAGCGTGAGCAGGAAGAGGCTATCGCAGCAGAGGCTCGCCGTGCAAAAGAGGCTGCTCGCCGTGCGGAAGACGCTAAACAGCAGCTTGTGTTGGACAAGGTGGAGGCTGATGACTTTAAGATGGCTCAGCAGACTAACACGCAGGACGCTTATCAGCAGTTCTTGTATAATCACCCTTACGGAAAGCTTACAGAAAAGGCTGAAAAAGAGATGGCAAGAAAGTGGCCTACTCCAGTGCGCGCGTTCAAAAAGAACAAGTACGGATTTGTGGATAAGGTTGGCTCTAGCAAGTTTGTGATTAAGGCGGCTTATGATCAGGCTACTGACTTTAAGGAAGGCCTAGCGCGTGTGAGCAAGGGCGGCAAGTATGGATTTATCAATACCAGCGGTGATGTCGTTGTGCCAATCAAATATACTGTGGCAAGTAACTATAGCTACGGATTCGCGGCTGTTAAGGACGACAATGCGGCTTATTTTGTGGATAAGACAGGAAAACCGCTTTCTGAAGAAACTTATGTGGACACTAAGGCTTTCAGCGAAGGCCTTGCAGCTGCTCAGGACCAGTATTTCAAATATGGCTTCATCAACACTAAGGGCGAAGTTGTGATTCCTTTTGAATACAGCACGGTTTCTTGGTTCAAAGAGGGTATCGTGGCTGTTGGTATGAACGAAAACGGCAAGATGCGTTACGCTTACGTTAACAAGAATGGCGAACGTTTGACAGACTTCCTTTACGAAGAGGCTAAGGACTTCCAGAACGGTGTAGGCCGTGTGAAACTTGACGGCAAGTACGGTCTTGTGGATAAGTTCGGGGCGTCTATCACTTGCTGCGAATATGACTACATCTCTGAGTTCAAACAGGACGGATACGCTTTGGCTAAGAAGAACGGTCACGACGTGCTTCTTGACAAGGAAGGTGTGGCTTGGGTTAAAGTGAACGGCGTGATGGTTAAGGTTAAATTCTAACCATCAACCTGAAAATAACATTAAAAAGGCGGACTTCGGTTCGCCTTTTTTTGTGTGGGCAAGATGCGCGTCTTTTTGCATATCTTCTCTTTTTATTTGTTACTCAGAGTGTTAAGCGTTGATTTTTGATGTTCGTTTTGCAAGTTGAGACAGCCTCTTTCCCTTTTTGCAGACGCTTTTCAATATTTTTTTGTATATTTACGACGTTTTTGCAATCTGAAAAACTCATGAGTATGAAGGAAGACGAAGAATTTGAAGGTAAAGAGAATTTGGAAAACGGCAACGCAACGGAGCCGGGGGCTGATGATGTGACTGCTGCAGATGCTGTAAACGGAAAGAAGCGTGAGGTTTACGGCCTGTCGGGTATGTTTCAGAACTGGTTCCTCGACTATGCGTCGTATGTTATCCTTGAGCGTGCGGTGCCGCACCTCGAAGATGGTCTGAAACCTGTGCAGAGACGTATCCTTCATAGTATGAAGGAACTTGACGACGGTCGTTATAACAAGGTGGCGAACATCGTGGGTAACACTATGTCGTACCATCCGCATGGTGACTCGTCTATCGGCGGCGCTCTGGTGCAGCTGGGGCAGAAGGGGCTGCTCATCGACTGTCAGGGTAACTGGGGTAACATCCTTACCGGCGACGGCGCGGCGGCTCCCCGTTACATAGAGGGGCGTCTGTCCAAGTTCGCTCTTGATGTTGTGTACAGTCCAAAGGTGACAGACTGGAAACTCTCCTACGACGGACGAAAGAACGAGCCTATCACTCTGCCGGTGAAGTTTCCGCTGCTCCTTGCGCATGGCGACGAGGGTATCGGTGTGGGGCTTGCTTCTAAGATTCTGCCTCATAACTTCAACGAAATTAACGACGCAGCTATCGCTTATCTTAAGGGCGAGGATTTTGTGCTTTATCCGGACTTCCAGACGGGGGGGCTTATCGACGTGACCAGATATAACGACGGAGAACGAGGCGGCCGTGTGCGTGTGCGTACAAAAATATCGAAAATTGATAACAAAACGCTGGCAATCACAGACTTGCCGTTCGGAAAAACAACTACAGCCCTTATCGCCTCTATCATAAAGGCTTATGAAAAGGGTAAAATTAATATTAAAAAGGTTGAAGACAACACCTCCGAAAATGCAGAAATCATAGTGCATCTTGAGGCTAAAACATCGTCGGACAAGACAATCGACGCTCTTTATGCCTTTACGGACTGTGAGGTGAGCATTTCGCCTAACTGCTGCGTCATATCAGACAAGAAGCCTATCTTCACTAATGTGTCGAACCTGCTGAAGATGTCTGTTGACAGAACAAAAGACCTTCTGCGAAGGGAACTTGAAATTCAGAAGGCCGACCTTGAGCAGAGGCTGCTTTTCTGTTCGCTCGAAAAGATATTTATCGAAGAACGCATTTACAAGGACAAGAAGTACGAAGAGGGCAAGACGATAGAGGCGGTTGTTGAACATATATACAGCAGACTGGAGCCGTTCAAGAAAATGTTTGTCCGCGACATCACGCGTGAGGATATAGACAAACTTTTTGAAATAAGGATGAAGAGAATCCTTAAATTTAACTCGGAGAAGGCGGAAGAACTTATCGTTTCGCTCAACGAGCAGATTGCAGAGGTGGTCTATAATCTGGAGCATCTTACAGAATATGCAATCAAGTGGTTCGAGACTCTGAAGGCTAAGTACGGCGACCAGTACCCAAGAAAGACCGAGGTCAGAAGTTTTGAAAACATACAGGCTGCCAAAGTTGTTGAGGCTAACGAGAAACTTTACGTCAACCGAGAGGAGGGCTTTATCGGAACATCGCTTAAAAAAGACGAGTTTGTGTGCAATTGCTCCGATATTGACGATATTATACTTATCTATAAAGATGGAAAATATAAAATCGTTAAGGTTGCGGAAAAGTTGTACGTAGGCAAGAACCTGCTTTATGTGAACGTCTTTAAGAAGAACGACAAGCGCACAATCTACAACGTTATTTATCGTGACGGAAAGGGCGGAGTCTCTTATATGAAGCGATTTGCAGTCACGGGCGTGTCGCGCGACAAGGAGTACGACATTACGCAGGGTACGCCAGGTTCGCGAATATTGTATTTCACGGCAAACCCGAACGCCGAGGCCGAGATTGTGAAGGTTACGCTGAAGCCGAAACTGAGGCTGAAGGTCACAATGCTGGAACGTAATTTCAGCGAGATTGCCATCAAGGGACGTCAGTCTATGGGCAATATCCTCACGAAGAACGAAATTCTGAAGATTACCCTTAAACAGCGCGGCCTATCGACCATGGGCGGCAGAAAAGTGTGGTTCGACAGAGACATTCTTCGTCTAAATTACGATGAAAAGGGCGTTTTCTTGGGAGAGTTTCAGCCAGAGGACAAACTTTTGGTTGTCAACAAAAAAGGCGAATATTATACAACAACTTTCGATGAAAGCAACCATTTTGAAGAGAGCGTGCTTATAGTTGAGAAGTTTGACCAAAATAAAGTGTGGTCTGTTGCGTTATATGATGCGGATGCGGAATACAAGTATCTGAAGCGTTTCTTGATGGAGCCTTCGGTTAAACCGGTGCGTTTCCTTGGCGAAAATCCTAAGTCGGAACTTATTCTGATCAGCGACACCTATTATCCGCGCTTCGAGGTCTCGTTTGGCGGAAACGACGCTCACAGGGAGCCTATTGTGATAGATGTGGAAGAGTTTATCGGTATCAAGGGCGTCAAGGCTAAAGGGAAGCGCATCCATACGTGGGACATTGCGGAAATCAAAGAGATTGAGCCGTTGCGGTTCCCGCAGGTGGAAGAGACCAAGGCGGAAGAGCCGGAAGAAGAGGCGGATGATGATAACGACGGACAGATTTCTCTCTTCTAATATAATGATTGATAGGTTTTTATATTGTCAGGTGTAATGATTTAATTTGTTTGAAATATGAATTTGAAGACAGCGAAGAAGTTATTTGCGATACTTTTGATGCTGATGCCTTTCGTGCTATCAGCTCAGGAGGATTATACTAAATATGAGTCTCTTTATCCGGGTTGTGTCGATGATGCAGGTTCCACTATTTATTATCCTAATAAATGGCCTGCTGATTTGGAATTGCCTGTGTTTCCGGGTGGCGACATCGAACTTACTCGTTTTGTGAACCAAAACATAGAATATCCGGACGTTGTGGATTCTGTGACTGTGGACTCTTTGGGCAACGAGACGCAGCATCGCGCTAAGGGCGTTGTGCTTGTGGGCTTTTATGTGGACCGTTGCGGCAGAACAAGGAACCATCAGATTGTTCAGTCTGTAAACGAGGCGTATGATAAGGAGGCTTTGCGAATAATGGAAAACCTTCCCGTGTTCAAGCCTGGCGCTCTTTACGGAGAGCGTGTGAAGGTCGGACTTATCGTGCCTGTGCATTTCACCAGAAGCCAGATGCCTAAGAATCCGAATGAAGGTGAGTATTACTACGAAGACGGCGAGGAGTACTACTATGATGAGAGTTATTATTAAACTCGGCGGGTCTGATGTCTAACTAACCTTTTATTATCTGAAATTATGATGAAAAATGCGATGAAAACGATGTTTTTGCTGCTCTCGCTCTTTCTCTCGGCCTCTGTTTCGGCTCAGTCAAAAAAGGAGGTGAAGACGTACGAGACAGCTGTAATCATGATAAACGAGGGCAAGTACAAAGAGGCTCTGCCTTTGCTTAACGGACTTGTGCGTGAAAACAAAAAGTATGTGGAGGCGTCGTGGACACTGGCGGACCTGCATGCGAAGATGAGGAATGACTCTAAGAGAATCGCGACATTGCAGTATGTGGCAAAGCCAAATATGCCGCGTTATTACAACACGCTGATGAGGCTTGCCACTGCATATCACGAACTTTGCGACTATGAGAATGCTATAAAGCACTTTAGCATGATTCCTAAGACGGAGGCTTTTTATTACAAACGAGCCCAGGAAAAAATCAAACAGTGCAGCATAGCCTTAGAGTTTAAATCTGTGCCGATGCCTTATTCTTTTAAGAACATGGGCAAAAATATCAACACGGAGTTTGACGACTATTGGCCAAGTATCACGGCGGATGAGAGCTGGTTCTCCACTACGGTGAAGTGCGGACAGCTGGAGGGTCAGTCGAGTTTCGGAAAGAGTGTGCAGGAGGATATTTTCATAAGCAAAAAGGGCGCTGACGGAGAGTGGACTCCAATCCGAAACATTGGAAATTCTATAAATTCGCTGAACAACGAGGGGGCTCAGAGCCTTTCGCTGGACGGAAGGTATATGTTTTTTGTGGCGTGCAACAGAAGCACCGGTCTTGGTGGCTGCGACATCTATTACTCTGTGAGAATGGGCGATAAATGGTCGCCGGCTATAAATCCGGGAGAGCCACTCAATTCAAGGCAGTGGGACACATACCCCAGCCTTAGCCCTACGGGCGATGAACTGTACTTTGCAAGCACGCGTCCGGGTGGCTCTGGGAAGTCTGATATTTGGAAGGTTAAGGTGACAATCAGAAAGGATGGTATGCTGGTGTTCTCAGACCCAGTGAATCTGGGTAGTGTGATTAACACTAAGGATGATGAGTTCTCTCCGTTTATCCATGCTGATAACAGAACGCTTTATTTCTCTTCGAGAGGAAGAAAGGGGCTTGGAGATTACGACGTGTTTGTCTCTTATAAAGACGATGAAAAGAAGAGCTGGACAGAACCTAAAAATTTGGGCTATCCGCTGAACAGCTGCAGAGAGGAGATTGGCTTTGTGGTGAATGCGGAAGGCGACAAGGCATATTTCTCTTCCGACGGGCAGGAAAGAAACGGACGCGGACGCGAGATTTACGAGGTGACGCTTGCCGGTGATGGCGTGAAGCCTAAGAAGAAGATGAAGTACGCAAAGGGCAAAATTATTGACGCGGAGACTAAAAAGCCGATGCAGGCTCAGATAGAGGTTTTCAGCGTGAAAAGCAATGAACTGGTGTTCAAGTCTGTGTCTGACAAATCTACGGGCGAATTTGTCGCTTGTGTCCCTGAAAATGAAGATTTTGGAGTAAACGTGAACGAAAAGGGTTATATGTTTGTCTCTGAATACTTTAAGGAGGATGACCCATTCAAGTTTGACGAAAAGAAGGGTATGTCGATGGAGAAAATAGAGGTCGGGAAGAAGATGACGCTTAAAAATATTTTCTTTGACTTTGACAAATACTCTCTCAAAAAGGCGTCTTATATCGAACTTAACCATCTGATAAGGTTCATGAAGGAGAACCCTACGGTTAGAATCAGGCTGTGCGGACATACGGACGGCAAGGGTGATCATGACTATAACGTGAAACTGTCGGAAAACAGGGCGAAGGCGGCTTATGACTATCTTGTGAGCAAAAGGATTCCTAAGAACAGGCTTGAGTACAAAGGTTTCGGGCCGGACCAGCCTATAGACACGAATGCGACGGATAAAGGGCGCGCTAACAACAGGCGTACGGAAATATTGATTATTGGCAAGTAATATGCGTTACAATTTTGACGAGGAGATTGACCGCCGGAACTCAGGTGCGGTTAAGACTGACCTTCTCGGTGTCATGTGGCAAAGGAGCGACCTGCTGCCGCTATGGGTGGCTGATATGGACTTCAGAACGCCGCAGCCTGTGCTGTCCGCAATAAAAAAGCGGTGCGAGCATGAAATACTGGGTTATTCTCTCCCTAATCGACAATGGAAAAGCTCTATAATTAAGTGGCAAAAGACACGGCACGACTGGAGCGTGGAGGCTAATCAAATATCTTTTGTGCCTGGCGTTGTGCCGGCTTTGGCGTTGGCCGTGAACTGCTTCTCTGATAAGGGAGACAGGATTATGGTTCAGACGCCAGTCTATCATCCCTTTTTTGATGTGGTGGAGAAGCATGGCCGGACGCTCGTGCAGAATCCGCTCCTCTTTGAAGATGGACAGTTTCGTGTCGATTTTGATAAGTTTGCAGAGCAGATAAAGGACTGCTCAATGCTTCTTTTTTGCAGTCCGCATAATCCGGGCGGACGTGTGTGGGATGCAGAGACAATCCGCAGGGTTGCAGAAATCTGCAAAGAGAATAATGTGGTTGTGGTTGTGGACGAAATTCATGCAGACCTCACATTGCCGGGTTTTTGTCATAAACCGTTTGCTTCGGTTTCTAGTGCGGCAAAGGATATTTGCGTCACTTTGTGCTCACCGAGCAAAACCTTTAATATGCCTGCACTCTCTAACGCTTATGTGATTGTGCAGAATGATCTTCTGAGAAAGAAAATGTTCGATTTCATCGAGAAGTTTAGCCTTCATTACGGCAATGTGTTCGCTTTTGAAGCTACCGTTGCCGCTTATACGGAGTGCGAAGAGTGGAGGCGGCAGATGTTAGCGTATGTGAACGGAAATATAGACTTTGTGTGCGATTTCATCGAAAAAAACGTGCATGGAATAAAGCTGGTGAGGCCGCAAGCCTCTTTTCTTGTGTTCTTAGACTGCAGAGGACTTGGGATTCCGCATGAGCAGATCGTAAGACTTTTTGTTGACGGAGCAGGTCTTGCTCTTAATAGCGGGACTGATTTTGGTGAAAACGGTGCCGGGTTTATGAGACTTAATGTGGCAACACCAAGGGCGGTTCTGCAAAAAGCACTGGAAAGTTTGAAATTGGCTGTGGAAAAATTGTAAAATTGCAGAATGAGATAAAAAGCGTGATTTCTCCGATGAAATCGCGCTTTTCTTGTTTGTGGCAAATATGAAATTTCAGTCAAATGTTATTAAACATAGATTTTCATTGTTTGTATTTCGAGGAAACTTTTACCTTTATCGCAGTGCTTTGAACATGAACCATGAACAAAGACTAAAAAATATTTGTCGAATTAAACTATACATAATATGAAAACACAGTTACTTACGATAGGAGCTTTGGCACTATCATTATTAACAGCTTCGGCTCAGGAGATTGCGACTTGGGCTGGTTGGAAAAAGGCGGCTGTCACTTATACATTTGACGACGCGCCGAATGAATGGCAGTCTCATAATTGGGCTGCGACAGAAATGAACAAATACGGCTTCCCTGGTACTTTTTATGTTGTTACTGGCTGGGGAAACTTCTCAAGTTACCAGACATTGGCGAACAATGGTCATGAAATTGGTAGTCATACCGTTTCGCATGCTGCTAATTCAGGAGAACTTGCGACATCCCAGAATAATATCAACAACACGATTTCGGGACAGAAGTGTCTTACTATTGCCTATCCAGAGTGCAAAGTGATTGCTAATACGTTGCAATATTACATTGGTGCTCGTATATGTGGCGGAAAGACAAACTCTAAGTCGCCTAACGACTTCTCAACATTGGACAGTTATATCTGTGGCTCAAATGGGAAAAACACAAAAGATGCAATTACGCAGATTTTCCAAGGTGCTGCAGGCAGCGGCGGCTGGGCTGTGCTTCTGATTCATGGCATTCAGGGCATGCAGTCAGCTGGAAGCTATTCTCCGCTGGCTCAGGATGCGTTCAAAGGTTCTTTGGACTTCTTGAATCAGAACAAGTCAACTTACTGGGTGGCTACATTCCGCGATGCAATCCTTTATATAAAGGAGCGTAATGCGGCATCTTTTAAAAAGACTGCAGAGTCTGACTCTGAGGTTTCTTATACTTTGACTGATAATTTGGACGATAACACATACAACTATCCATTGTCTGTCAAGGTTCCTGTGCCAGATGGCTGGTCTGATTTTATTGTGACTCAGAACGAGGAGGAAATAGAATTTAGCATTTCTGGCGATGAAGTTTATTTTGAAGCTGTTCCTGATGGCGGAACTATCTCTCTTGTGTCTGCTGGCGCAATTGTTCCAGACCCTACATTCACCGTAACTGTTCCTGATGGAGATTGGTGTAAGGACTCCTCTTACACTGTTAATTGGACAATGACTGGGGAAGCAAAGGATTCTTACAGCTTGTACTGGGAAGCTGGGGGCGATGCTGATGCTATCTCAGTGTCTTCTGCAACTGCTTCTTCCGAATGGACTAATGAAGAAGGAACTTTCTCTTGGAGTGTTGACAATATTTTGACAGACGACGGTGCTCATGGTGAAAATAGCCGCTGGGGCGCTCAGACTAACGAAAATGAGTATGTTGTGCTTAACTTGTCTAAGACTCAGACTGTGGGCGGCGTGGAAATAGACGAGTTCACTGAATACGGAACTGTTTCTGACTTTGAAATTCAGGTTGACGAGAACGGTTCTTGGAAGACTGTTTATGAGGGAACTACAATCGGAGAAAACTTCAAAGCGTCTTTCTCTCCGGTATCAACTTCTAAGGTCAGATTCTTTATCAAGGCTGCGTCGGGTATTAATATCAACTATGTTTATGTTACCGGACTTTCGAGCATGTTGCTGAAAGACGGTATCAGCGCAAGCGGTTCTTACAAGTTTACTCCTTCTGTTGCGTCTGCAGGTATTCTTTCTATAAAGAAACTGAGCGGAAAAACTTTAGGGTCTTCCAGTGATATTGTAATAACAAATTGTGGAGTTGAAGAGCCGTCAACACCATCCGCTCCGTCAACACCAAGTTTGGGCAATGCTTGTTATGAAGGCGGTGGCTACACCGGTCCAAGTTGTGACGGCGAAGGTTCTGGAGCTTACTTCACTGGCGTATATCGTAACTTGTTCTCTGAATATCTTGGTAAGACACAAGAGGAGGTTGATGCTAAGATTGAGTCTTTGTGGAACCACTTCTTCGGAGGTCAGGACAACAAGACTGTTTACTATCCTGTAGGATCTGACATGGCTTATATCTTGGATACGGGTAATGACGATGTGCGTACAGAGGGTATGTCGTATGGTATGATGATTTGTGTTCAGCTGGATAAGAAAGAGGAATTTGACAAACTATGGCGCTGGGCTAAGAAGTATATGCAGTATAAGTCCGGAGACCAGAGAGAGGGTCTGTTCGCATGGCAGTTGACAACTGATGGAAGTGTAAAAGGTTCTTCTTGCGCTCCTGACGGCGAAGCTTACTTTATCACAGCGTTGTTCTTCGCTTCTCACCGCTGGGGTGATGACGGGGAGATTAATTACGGTGCAGAGGCTCAGTATATCTTGAAGGAGATTTTGGACAAGCCGGGACGTCAGAACGGTACTGTTAGCCCTATATTCAATTTGGACTCTTATCTGATTAATTTTGGTGAGACTTCTTATGGCTTCACAGACCCATCTTACAACTTGCCGGGCTTTTTGGAGTTGTGGGCACGCTGGACTGACACAAACAAGGACTTCTGGTCTAAAACAGCTAAGGCTGCTCGTGATCTGCTGTACAAGTCTTCTCACTCTACAACAGGACTTTTCCCAGACTATAGCCAGTTTGACGGTACTCCTTACAGACCTGACTGGTGCAGTTACGAGAGTGATTACTACAAATATGACGCAATCCGTTGTCCTATGAACGTAGGTATGGACTACCACTGGTTTGGTACAGACGAGCGTCAGAAGGATATGATGTCGAGAATTTTGAACTTCTTTAAGAAGGACGGATACCAGCACGGCTATTTCCAAGTTAATGGTTCAAATCCTTCAGGTGGTTACTCAGAAGGTATGGCTGGTGCCAATGGTGTAGGTGTGTTTGCGTTGGAGGATGAGGCTTTGGCTAAGGAATACATCAACAAGATGTGGTCAACTCCTGCTCCTACTGGTCAATATCGCTACTATAACGGTATGGTTTACATGCTCTCTTTCTTGCACGCTTCTGGTAACTTCAAAATCTGGAAGCCGGAGATAGAAGTGAATGATGTTGTTAAGGAAGGCAAAAGCTCTGTTGAGTACAACGGAAAGACTTACACAGAAAGCACTACATTCTGCGAATTTGTGGACTGCGAATATAACAACGTTTCTATCATCATTGACGAAGAATCGACTGGCATCTCTGATGCGGCAGATAACAACGCTTCTGACTTCTGCTACTTCGACAAAGAGACAGGTGTGATTTCTGTGAAGTCTGCGGATGTTGTTGAAAATGTGACTTTGTGTGATTTGAACGGACGCTTGCTTTTGTCTGAAGATGGCTCTGAGGTTGAGGCTTCTGCTCTGTCTGACGGCATCTATATTGTCAGAGTTCAGACAGTGTCTGGAAATGTCCAGTACTGCAAAGTTAGTATAAGCAAATAATAAAAACTCCTGATTTTCTAAAGATTCGAGATGAAAGCTCTGTCAAGGGCTTCCGTCTCGTCTCTTTTTTTATGTGCTGGTCAAAATCGTGCTCTTTTGCTTTTTTGTGAATTTATTTTGATTAAACTTGTGCAAACTTTTAAAAATATGTAATTTTGTAGTTCAATTTGTGGTTAAACAGGATACAGATGGGACAGGTTACTATATCTTTGCAGACAATCAAGGATGTCCTTTTCAAAGGAGAAAGCCTTACGCTTAACGATGGGGCTTTATCTGCAGTGCAGGAGAGCTTTGATTTTCTGAAAGAATTTTCGAAGAATAGAGTTATTTACGGAATAAACACAGGGTTTGGGCCGATGGCTCAGTACAGGGTGAGTGACGAAGATAGAACTCAGCTTCAGTACAACATTATCCGCAGCCATTCGACTGGCGCCGGCGAGCCGTTGCCGGAGGTCTATGTGAAGGCAGCCATGATTGCTCGTCTCGGAACTTTTCTTCAAGGAGAGTCTGGGGTGCATCCGGATGTGGTGAAACTTTTGCTGGAGTTTATAAACAGAGATATTATTCCGTTTATTCCTGAGCATGGCAGTGTGGGGGCGAGCGGCGACCTTGTGCAGCTTGCGCACCTTGCGCTTACGCTGATTGGCGAGGGCGAGGTCTTTTTTGAAGGTAAGCTTCAGCCTGCAGCTGATGTGCTGAATAGATTTGGCTTGAAACCGTTCGAGATTCATATACGTGAAGGTCTGTCTATCACAAACGGAACTTCTTTCATGACGGGTATAGGGCTTGTGAATTTGATTCGTTCGCAGCAATTGCTCGACTGGGCGCTGGTCGCTTCCGTGATGGTTAACGAAATTGCCGCGTCTTATGATGACCTGATGTCGGAAGAACTGAATGCGGTGCGCCGTCAGGAAGGACAGCAGGAGGTGGCCCGGCTTATGCGCGAGATCGCGAAGGGCAGCAAGTGCATGAAGAAACGCGAAAGCGACCTGTATGCAGGAGATGTGAAGGAGAGCATCTTTAAACATAAGGTGCAGCCGTATTATTCGCTTCGCTGCATTCCGCAGATTCTCGGTCCTGTGATGGAAACGATAAAGAATGCGGAGCGTGTGCTTGTGAACGAGGTGAACTCGGCGTGCGACAACCCGATTGTTGACGTGAAGTCGCGCAATGTTTATCACGGAGGTAATTTTCATGGCGATTACGTCTCTTTTGAGATGGATAAGCTGAAGATTGCGGTGACAAAAATGACCATGTTGGTGGAACGTCAGCTGAACTATTTGTTTCATGACAGAATCAATGAAATACTGCCGCCGTTCGTGAATCTCGGTGTGCTGGGCCTGAACTACGGATTGCAGGCTTCGCAGTTCACTGCCACGTCAACTACGGCAGAGTGTCAGACTTTGTCGAATCCGATGTATGTGCACTCTATTCCTAACAATAACGACAATCAGGATATTGTGAGCATGGGTACAAATTCGGCTTTGATAGCAAAACGTGTGATAGACAATTCGTTCCAGGTAATGGCTATTCATTTCATGGCGATAGTTCAGGCTGTTGACTATCTGAAGATTCAGGATGATTTGTCTCCTAAAACTCGCAAGGTTTACGACGAAATTCGCGCGTTTTTCCCTGTGTTTAAGGACGACACGACTAAGTATAACGAAATAGTGCAGATGCAGGAGTATCTGAAGAAAAATATTATTTAATTAAATTGTAAGCGTATGAAGGTTGCTTTGGTTACTGGTGGGTCGAGGGGTATTGGCCGCGCTTGTTCTGTGAAACTGGCGGAGATGGGCTATTACATCCTTATTAACTACCAATCTAACGAGACAGAGGCGTTGAACACTTTGGCTATGGTCAGAGAGAAAGGTTCTGATGGTGAAATCATCAAGTTTGACGTGGCTAATTCAGAAGAGGTAGAGAAAAATATCACGGCTTGGCAGGAAGGCCATCCGGACACATACATCGAGGTGCTTGTGAATAATGCCGGCATCAGAAAGGATAACTTGCTTATCTGGATGACCGACGAAGATTGGCACAAGGTTTTGGACATCAGTCTTAACGGTTTTATGTACGCTACTCGCGCCGTGCTTAACGGTATGCTAAAAAAGAAGTACGGACGTATCGTGAATATGGTTTCGCTTTCTGGCCTGAAAGGGCTTCCAGGGCAGACTAACTATTCGGCGGCCAAGGGTGCCGTGATTGCGGCTACTAAGGCTTTGGCTCAGGAAATAGCTCGTAAAAACGTGACCGTGAATGCTGTGGCTCCTGGCTTTATCAAAACTGACATGACTCAGGATTTGGATGAAGGCGAACTTAAAAAGACTATCCCGATGAACCGTTTCGGCACGCCGGAAGAGGTGGCTAATGTTGTTGCGTTCCTGGCTTCTAAGGAGGCTTCTTACGTGACAGGGCAGACAATCTCTATCAACGGTGGCCTTTACACTTAAGACTCGTTTTTTGAAGTTGACTTGAATTTACGGAGCAGTTGCGGCTGCTCCGTATGATAACCTTTTGGATTTTTAATGTAGAAAATACATTCCTGATAGAATGAATAAGGAAGAGATTATAAGTAAGATTAACTCGGTGCTTGCCGAAGAGTTTGAAAAAGACGAGAGCGAGATGGTTCCGGACGCAAACCTGCTGGAGACGCTGGAACTTGACAGCCTTGATATTGTTGATATGGTGGTGTTTATTGAACAGACGTTCGGAGTCGTGGTGAAAGGGGCTGATTTTAAGGATATAAGGACGTTTCAGGACTTTTATGACTTTCTGTACCGCCGAGTAAATAACGAACTGTAAGATGTCGGACTGGAAAGGAAAAACACGAGGGGGCTCGTTTGGCTATCAGTTTTTTATCTATCTGATTCGGTTTGGGGGACTAAGGGCGGCGTACGCTTTCTTGGGTCTCGTTGTAATATATTTTATACCGTTCGCCTTTAAGGCAACGCGCGCAAGTTGGTTCTATTGGCGCAAAATACATAAAAGGTCGTGGCTTAATTCTGTTAAGATGCTGTTTGTCCACTATTATCGTTTTGGACAGATTATTATCGATAAGATTGCGGCGCTATCTGGCTTTGAAAAGCGTTTCGAGTATGATTTTGTCAATTATGAAAAGTTTCTTGAGGTGCTGGACGGCGACACCGGCGTTGTGATGATTGGAGCGCATTTTGGCAATTGGGAGATTGGCGGACAGTTTTTCGGAAAGTATGCGAAGAAAATAAATGTGGTGATGTTTGATGCTGAATATCAGAAGATTAAAGATAAGTTGGAAGGGGTTATGGGCGAGAAACCTTATAATGTGATTCCGGTTAATGAGGATGAACTGTCGCACGTTTTTCTGATTAAGGAGGCGTTGGACCGCAAAGAGTATGTCTGCTTTCAGGGTGACAGGTTCGTGAATGAAAAGCATCTGCTTGCTGAAATCTTTATGGGGCGCGAAGCGAATTTTCCTGCCGGGCCGTTTCAGATTGCGTCGCGCTTCAAAGTGCCTACTGTCTTTTATTTTTCAGAAAAGGAGAGCGCCTATAAATATAGTTTCCGCTTCTTTATGGCAGACCCTGTCAAAAGGACAAAGGAGACGAAGCCGGAGCAGCTGCTGCTCAGACAATATGTAAAAGTGCTTGAAAATCGTCTGGCGGAGCATCCGGAACAGTGGTTCAACTTTTACAGGTTCTGGAAGTAGAACGTGTAAAAATGCGATTCTTCAGCTGTGCAGATTTGCTTTCCTCAAAGCCTTGGGATTGCGTCCAGCAGTATTTATTCTGCAACCTGCTTCCTCGCCTATTCATCAGCTACGCGTCACATCTGAAAATTACCTTCCGGCAGCGTTCCTGATAAAAAAACGCATAGACACAAAAAAATATTATCTTTTTTCTTTGTAGTTTGATTTTTTTGCGTTTACTTTGCATCGTATTCAGATAAAGAGCATGTTTATATGAAAACTCAGAGTGCAAATAAATTTTGGTGGCGTTGGTCCTAACCGAGCAGGAGGGGTCAGCACTGATTTTGTATTCTTTAGATAGATATAAAACCGCAGGTACCCGCCTGCGGTTTTCTTTTTCTGAATACATGTGTTAGTTAATTTGAAAAGAAAATAAAAAAAGTAATAAAAATGGACAATCAAAAAAGATTCCTTTTAACAGAAAAGGAGATTCCGACACATTGGTACAATATAGTGGCTGACATGAAAAACAAGCCGCTTCCGATGATGAATCCGCAGACTAAAAAGCCTCTTACGCTTGACGATATGACAGGCGTTTTCTGTAAGGCATGTTCTGAACAGGAGCTGAACACTACAGACGCTTGGATAGAGATACCGGAGGAGGTGCGGAATCTTTATAAGAACTACCGTTCTACGCCGCTTGTGCGCGCATACGGTTTGGAAAAGGCGCTTGGAACGCCAGCTCATATCTATTTCAAGAATGAGAGTGTCAGCCCTATCGGTTCGCATAAGTTGAACTCGGCTCTTGCGCAGGCTTACTACTGCAAGCAGGAGGGCGTGACTAACATCACAACAGAGACTGGCGCAGGGCAGTGGGGCGCGGCTTTGTCGTACGCAGCAAAGGCGTTCGGTCTGGAACTTGCCGTGTTTATGGTGAAAATCAGCTTTGAACAGAAGCCTTACCGTCGCTCAATAATGCAGACTTTTGGCGCTCAGGTTGTGGCTTCGCCAAGTATGAGCACTAAAGCTGGCCGTAAAATATTGACAGAAACACCTAATTATCAGGGCAGCCTCGGTACGGCTATCTCTGAAGCTGTGGAGTTGGCTATGCAGACGCCTAACTGCAAGTATGTGCTCGGCAGTGTGCTGAACCATGTTACTTTGCATCAGACTATTATCGGTCTTGAAGCGGAAAAGCAGATGGAAATGGCTGGAGAGTATCCGGATATCGTGATAGGTTGCTTTGGCGGTGGCTCTAATTTCGGAGGTATCAGTTTCCCTTTCATGAGACATAATATTCTTGACGGAAAGACAACTCGTTTCATCGCTGCAGAACCGGCTTCTTGTCCTAAACTTACAAAGGGCAAGTTCCATTATGATTTTGGTGACGAGGCTGGTTACACTCCGCTTATACCTATGTTCACGTTGGGGCATAACTTCTCCCCTGCGAATATTCATGCGGGCGGATTGCGTTACCACGGCGCCGGCTCTATCGTGAGTCAGCTGCTTAAGGACGGTATGATGGAGGCTGCCGACGTGAAACAGCTTGATACGTTCAAGGCTGCTACTATCTTTGCGCAGGCTGAGGGTATTATTCCTGCACCAGAGTCTTCGCACGCTATTTGCGTGGCTATTCAGGAGGCCCTGAAGGCGAAGGAAGAGGGTAAGCAGAAAACTATTTTGTTTAACCTTTCTGGTCATGGTTTGATTGATATGTCGGCTTACGATATGTATCTGAGAGGTGACCTTAAAAACTACGAGGTGCCTGACAGCGAAATCGAATCTAATCTTTCTGATCTGGACAAGATTATCCAGATGTGATGAAGCTTGCGGCGCTTCTTATGGGCGTTGCTGAATAAAAAAGAACTCACGCTCCTCTTTTTGGGGCGTGAGTTTCTTTTTTTTGTTTAAAAAGATTACTTTTGCGGAAGTATTGCTTTTTTATGATGAAAAAAATTCTTTTAGTAGAAGATGATATAACGTTTAGTTTGATGATGCGGACATGGCTCGGGAAAAAAGGCTATGAGGTTGAGTGTGTCTCTTCTGTTGTTGATGCGAAAAAAGCACTGCTGAAGAATCGGTTCGATGTCGTGCTGTCCGATTTGAGACTTCCTGATTACGACGGAATGGAACTTCTTAGATGGATGAAGGGCGAAAGTCTTGACTCTGTGCTTATTATGATGACAAGTTACGCAGATATTCAGACAGCGGTCGAGTCTATTAAGCTTGGCGCGTTTGACTTTATATCGAAGCCGGTTAATCCAGATAAGTTGTTGGAAAAGATTCAGGAAGCGCTCTCTATGAATAGTGAGGTGCAGGGAGAGAAAACGAAGCCGAATCGAGAAAAAGATGGTCCGGTGCATATCGAGGGCAAAAGCGAGAAGGCGAAGGTGCTGCATGAGTATATACGCCTTGTTGCTCCAACTTCAATGTCTATACTGATAAACGGAGCCAGCGGCACTGGCAAGGAGTTTATCGCAAGAATGATTCATAAGGAGAGCGAGAGGAAAGACAAGCCGTTTGTGGCTGTGGACTGCGGCGCTATTCCGCGCGAACTTGCGTCGAGCGAACTGTTCGGCCATGTAAAAGGTTCTTTTACTGGGGCTATTGCGGATAAGACTGGACATTTTGTCGAGGCTAACGGTGGTACGCTTTTCCTCGATGAAATCGGCAATTTGCCGTATGAAATTCAGGTGCAGCTGCTGCGTGCGTTGCAAGAACGAAAGGTGAAGCCTGTGGGGTCGAATTCGGAAATTAAGGTTGATGTGCGTATCATTGCTGCAACTAACGAAGATATGGATCTGGCTCTGGAACAGAACTCTTTCAGGGAGGATTTGTATCATCGCATAAACGAGTTTTCTATTCAGGTGCCGACTCTTAGCGAACGTAAGGAGGATATAGCCCTGTTCGCTAACCATTTTCTGGATCTGGCTAACGAGGAACTGCACAAGTGTGTTGTCGGATTTGACGAGGAGACGCTTGACATCTTCCAAAATTATAACTGGCCAGGCAACTTGAGGCAGATGAAAAATGTGGTGAAAAGGGCAACTTTACTTGCAAAAGGCTCGCTGATAGGAAAGAACGAACTGCCGCACGAATTGCTGGCTGGCTCGTCTCGCAAAGTGGAAGTCCCTGGCTCGCTCCGCGATGAGTCGCACGAAAAGATGCTTATCATGAATGCGTTGAAGAGTACAAACAATAACAAAACGAAAGCCGCAGTTCTCTTGAAAATAGACAGAAAAACTTTGTACAACAAGATGAAACTTTACGGTTTGGATTAATCAATTTATTTTATTGAACAATGAAGCAAGGGAGAGTAATAAATACAAAATACACGAAGGTTAAAATTATAGCAGGTTATGTTTTGTTGCTCTTGCTTGCTGTTGTGGCGTTTGTTTATGTGTTTGGCAAAATATCGTCTTTTGTGAAACCGTCTGACTCTGACAGGGTGGCGGTGTACAAATTGCAGCTTATAGGCGAAATCTCTTCGGAACTCTATCATGCAGAAACTTTGATAAACACATTGTCGGTTCGTGGAGCTTCTTTTGAAGAGTATGACTTAAGAATGGATACGGTTAAGACTAAGATTAAGATCCTCAGAACGTTAGACCCTGCAATGAATGCTAAGCTGGATTCGTTGGAAAGTTTGATGGAGAGGAAATCTGAGATTCTGAAGAGACTTATCCCTTTCACGCAGCAAAACTATGTTTCTGAACTTTATAAGAAAAATTTTGAGCAGTTCCTTAAGCAAGAGAAGTTAGAGTTGCAGGACCAGCTGCTGCAAACGCAAACTTATGTCAGGTCTGACACTGTGCAGTTTAGCAAACCGGGCAAGAAAAGAAACTTTTTTAAAAGATTGTCTGACTTGTTTTCGGGAGAGGAAAGCGACACTACCGTGAGGATAACCACATCTGAGGTTTCTGTGAAGGATTCTACTTTAGTGTTCTATAACCCGGTAGATTCTCTTAATAAATTGATAGATAATATCCATGACGAAGCGGCTCTGGAGAGAAGCAGTTTTGAGAAGATGCTCGTAAAGAAAATTGATGAGCTGAAGCAAAGTGAAATGATGCTCACAAGCAAATTGAAGGAGACGCTGCTGGAGATAGAAAATAAGGAGGTGCAGAACACCTTGGACTCCATAGAAGAAAAGAGAGAGACGCTTGCGTCCTCCGCTTATTTTGTCATGACCGTGCTTTTTGTTGCGTTGGTGCTGGCTTTTGCGCTTGCGGTTATGATATTGAAGGATATCTCCAAGAGCAGACGCTACAGAAAGGCTCTGGAGGAGGCAAATGCGCAGACGCTCGAATTGCTTGATAGCCGTGAAAAATTGACTATGGGCATAACTCACGACATAAAGGCTCCGCTCAGCTCTATCATTGGTTATATTGAACTTCTGAGCAATTCTAAGTTGAGCGAACGACAAGTTTATTATCTGGAAAATATGAAAGGCTCGTCGGAGCATATTCTGAGGCTTGTGACGGATATTCTGGAGTTTAATAAACTTGAAACAGGCAAGGTTTCCTTGAATCGTGTGACTTTTAACGAAAAGAAATTGTTCGAGGAGATTGCTGACTCTTTCAGGCCCGTGGCTGAAAAAAAATCTCTCGAAATTAAATTTTCTCATAAGTCGGAACTTGCTACGGACTGGTTCCTTGGCGATCCTCTCAGAATCAGACAGATTGCTTCTAATTTGCTCTCTAATGCAATAAAGTTTACGGAAAAGGGGTCTGTTTCTTTGGCGGTTGAGGTGTCCAGAAAGGGTGATGGTGCAGAGTTGTCGTTTTCTGTTTCTGATACCGGAATAGGTATCAGACAGGAGGATGTTGATAAAATATTTCAGGAGTATGTGCGTGTTGATAGTGCGAAGACTGATAGGATAGAGGGCTTCGGCTTAGGGCTTTCTATTACGAAGAAGCTGGTTGGCCTGCATGGCGGAAATATCTGCGTGGAGAGCGTTTACGGAAAGGGGGCGGTATTTAAGGTCTCTATTCCGCTTGAGTTTGCGCAGAAGGAGACGGCGTCTGTTGTTCCTAAGGAAAAGCACTTGTTGAAAAATGCTCTTATTGTTGATGATGATAAGTTCCATCTAACTATGTTAGAGGAGATGCTGGCTAAGGACGGTATTGAGGTTACTGCGTGCGGTAGCCCTTTTGACGCTCTTAAATTGCTGGAAAATAAGTTGTTTGATATTGTCTTTACTGATATTCAGATGCCGGGTATGAACGGCTTCGAGTTTGTGAAGCGGTTAAGGAATTCTCATATAGAGGGTTGCGAGAATGTTGCCGTAGTAGCTCTTTCTGCTCGCGCGGATATTACGTATGAACAGTTTGTGGAGCATGGATTTACAACTTTTCTTAATAAGCCTTTTTCTTCGGAGCAGTTAATTGACACTATTGAAAGGTTTTTTGTTATTCCGCAGCGTACAGACTTTGATATTGCTGCGAATGGGAATGGCGTGTTTTGTAAGGTGTTGTCATTCGCAAGTGGAGACAGGGAGGCTGAGTGTGTTATCTTGAACTCTTTTATTACTGAAAGTGAGAAAAATGTAAAGGCTCTTTCGGCGTATCTTGAAAATGGCAAGTTTGAGGATGCGGGCCGTTTGGCTCATAAGATGCTGGCTTTGTTTCGTTTGACTGGAAATGGCGAACTTGTGATGTGGCTGACCGCCTTGGAGAACGGCGAAGAAATGGTTGGAGATAGTTCGGATTATATGGAGAGGATAAATAAAATTATAGAAGAGGCAAAAGCAGAATTGGCGAAGAGACAATAAAAAAAGAGCGAAAAACCGCTCTTTTTTTATTTGTGAATCTGACGATTACATATTCATACCACCGTCAACCTGAATAACTTGTCCTGTTACGTAAGAAGACATGTCAGAAGCCAAGAATGTAGCAACGTCTGCGATATCTTCAGGAAGACCGCCGCGGCGCAAAGGAATCTTCTTTGCCCATTCAGCCTTAACTTCGTCAGACAAAGCAGCTGTCATATCTGTGATGATGAAGCCTGGAGCGATTGCGTTCGCGCGAATGCCGCGAGAACCAAGTTCCTGAGCAATTGACTTCGCCAAACCAATCATACCTGCCTTTGAAGAAGAGTAGTTAGCCTGACCTGCGTTTCCGTGAACACCAACTACAGAACTCATGTTAATGATGCTTCCGCCTTTCTGCTTCATCATGATTGGTGTGCATGCATGGATGAAGTTAAATGCAGATTTCAGGTTTACACCGATTACGGCGTCCCACTGAGCTTCGCTCATACGCATCATAAGACCATCTTTTGTGATACCTGCGTTGTTAACCAAAATATCAATGCGGCCAAAGTCTTTCAAAATTTCGGCAACTACATTGTGTGTTTCTTCAAAATTAGCTGCATTCGAAGCGTACCCTTTAACTTTAACGCCGAACGCGGCAATTTCTGCTTCTGTTGCTTTTGCGTTGTCGTCGATGTTCAAGTCTGTGAAAGCGATGTCCGCCCCTTCTTTTGCGTATCTGATTGCGATTGACTTGCCAATCCCGCGTGCTGCTCCTGTGATAAGGGCAACTTTACCTTTTAATAAACCCATAATTAGTAATATCTAAATTAATGTTTAATCAAGTTACAAAAATAATCTTTTTTTTCGGTTTGTTGGCTTGACGTTGCTTTTTTTTACAGATGGAAGCCTTATTTTGTTCGATTTGGTATTTGTAGTCATTATATCACCGCCTCATAAATCCTCTTTCCGTCATGCTCCACCCACTCCGGCTCTTCCTGAACAGTTTTGTTTTTCAGGAAGGAGAAGGTGACCA